>CACZSA010000086.1 GCA_902783705.1 uncultured Ruminococcus sp. | reverse complement strand
TACTATGTCGACTGCGAATACGTCTGGTGCCCGCCCGCTCCCGGCGGTGACCCGGAACAGGACGACATCGCCCAGATGCTCTCCGAAGACCGCATCCTCTTCACGCCTCTGCGCATCATGCACACCGATCAGATCCGCGACATGGAAAGCCCCTACGGCCTGATCCCGCTTCCGAAGTGGAACGAAGAGCAGGACCACTACTATACGTTCGAGCACGACCAGTACTCCATCGGCGGCATCCCGGTTTCCGTGCAGGATCCGGCGATGGTCAGCGCGGTGGTCGAGTCCATGGCGGCGGACAGCTACCGTTACGTCACCCCGGCGTACTATGACGTCGTTCTGAACGGCAAGTACCTGCGCGACGCGGACTCCTCCGAGATGCTCGAGATCGCGATGGCAGGCATCAAGATCGACTTCGGCTGGATCCACACCTACAGCCTGTCCTCGATCTCCCAGAGCCTGATCCGCGACATTCTCTACAACACCAAGTCCAGCAACTTCTCGTCTGCCTATGCGTCCAAGAAGAAGGTCTATGAAAAGGTGATGGCGAAGCTCGTTGAGAACGTCGAAAAGATCGATTATTGATGAACCGGACAGATTCGGAAAAGTCCCTCTTCGGAGGGATTTTTCCTGTTCCGGCTTCCTTTTTTATGCTGTTTATCCATTGACAGATCCTTCCCCTTCGCGTATAATAAGGGGAAATCGTCAGATTATCCGTACTCTCAGAGAAAGGTGTCACATCCCACATGCTGAAACGACTTGCGCGGTGTATCGGCGAGTACCGGCTCGTCACCTTCATCACACCCGTATTCATGCTCGGCGAGGCGGCGATCGAATGTCTCATGCCCTTCATCATCGCGAATCTCATCAACGAGATCAACGCGGGGTGCGAGATGGAGAAGATCGTGAAGAACGGAATCGTCCTCTTCTGCCTGGCCCTCGTCTCCATGGCGTGCGGCGGCGCGGCGGGATTTACGGCGGCGAGAGCGTCCTCGGGATTCGCGAAGAACCTCAGGCGCGACCTCTTCGCCCGCGTGCAGGACTTTTCGTTCGAGAACATCGACCGCTTCTCCTCCGCCTCCCTCGTCACCCGCATGACCACCGACGTCACGAACGTCCAGATGGCGTTCATGATGATCATCCGCGGCGCGATCCGTTCGCCCCTCATGCTGATCTTCTCGGTCATCATGGGCTTCTACATGGGCGGACCGCTCGCCGGGACCTTCGTTGTTGTCATTCCGTTCCTCGTCGCCGGGCTCCTCATCATCGCAAAGCTCGCCATGCCCACCTTCCGCGCGGTGTTCCGCAAGTATGACCGCCTCAACGAATCCATCGAAGAGAACGTCATGGCGATGCGCACGGTCAAGGGCTTCGTCCGCGAGGAATACGAGAAGCGGAAATTCGGCACGGCCGCCGAGGACATCCGCCGCGACTTCACCCGGGCCGAGCAGATCGTCGCGTGGAACAACCCGCTCATGCAGATCTGCCTGTACTTCAACATGGTCTTCATCATGCTCGTCGGCTCCCGGCTCATCATCTCCTCGACCGGATCGAGCCTCGGCGTGGGCCAGCTCTCCGCGATACTCACCTACGGCGTGCAGATCCTTATGTCCCTGATGATGCTCTCGATGCTCTACGTCATGATCACGATCTCCGCGGAATCCGTGCGCCGCATTGCCGAGGTCCTCGACGAGGAAAGCGCGCTGACGAATCCGGAGAATCCCGTCATGACGGTGAAGGACGGCTCGGTCGACTTCGAGGGCGTCAGCTTCAAGTATTCGGCGTCGGCGGAGCGGTATGCGCTTGAGAATATCGATCTGCACATCGGCTCCGGCGAGACCGTCGGCATCATCGGCGGTACCGGATCGTCGAAGTCCACGCTCATTCAGCTGATCCCCCGCCTGTACGATACGACGGTCGGATCGGTGAAGCTCGGCGGGCGCGACGTGCGGGAGTACGACCTCACCGTCCTGCGCGACTCCGTGGCAGTGGTGCTGCAGAAGAACATGCTCTTCTCCGGCACGATCCGGGAGAACCTCCGCTGGGGCAACAAGAACGCGACGGACGAGGAGATCGAGGAAGCGTGCCGTCTCGCGCAGGCGCATGACTTTGTCGCCTCGTTCCCCGACGGCTACGACACCATGATCGAGCAGGGCGGCACGAACGTCTCCGGCGGTCAGAAGCAGCGGCTCTGCATCGCGCGGGCGCTCTTGAAAAAGCCGAAGGTGCTGATCCTCGACGACTCGACAAGCGCAGTCGACACCAAGACCGACGCCCTGATCCGCCGCGGATTTGCCGAATACATCCCTGAGACCACGAAAATCATCATCGCGCAGCGCATCGCGTCCGTCGAGCAGGCCGACAAGATCGTCGTCATGGACAACGGACGGATCGCGGACGTCGGCACGCACGACGAGCTGATCCGGCGCAGCGATATTTACCGCGAGGTTTACGAACAACAGACGAGAGGAGGCGGACAGAATGGCGAATCCGGCGAACATCAGGACTAAACCGCGCAAGGGCGTGATCGGACGGCTTCTCAGGATGCTGTTCGGCTATTTCCCGGTCCTCGCTCCCGTGACGGTCGTGGGGATCCTCTTCTCCTCCGCCGTCTCCTCGATCCCCGCGCTCTTTCAGCAGAGGATCATCGCGATCATCGAGAAATGGGTCGAGAGCGGAGACTGGCTCTCGGCGAAGGCGGAGATCATGCCGCTCATCGCGATCCTCATCGTTCTCTACGTCCTCTCGATCCTGCTCATGATCGCGGACCAGCTCATTCTTGCCTACGTCACGCAGGGCTTCCTCTGCAAGATGCGCAAGACCATGTTCGACCACATGCAGGACCTCCCGATCCGGTACTTCGACACCCACCGGGCGGGGGACATCATGAGCTATTATACCAACGACATCGACACCATGCGCCAGCTCGTGTCACAGTCCCTGCCGCAGATCCTGCGCTCCGGCGTCATCATCGCGACGGTGCTCTCGATCATGATCTGGTACTGCGGGTGGCTGACGCTCCTCATCCTGCTCGGCGTCGTCGCGATGGTCCTTGTCTCGAAGAAATTCGGGGGCGGCTCCGCGAAGTTCTTCCGCCGTCAGCAGCAGTCCATGGGCAAGGCCGAGGGCTACGTCCAGGAGATCATGAACGGTCAGAAGGTCGTCAAGGTCTTCTGCCGCGAGGAGGAGGCCAAGGCGGACTTTGAGCGCCTCAACGAAGCACTCTGCGAGGACAGCTTCAAGGCGCACGCTTACGCCAACACCCTCGGCCCGGTCATCGGCAACATCGGCAACGTGCTCTACGTGCTCGTCGCGATTGTCGGCGGCGCGCTGCTCCTCTCCGGGGCTCCGAACTTCTCGCTCTCCGGCCTGCCGATCAGCATTTCGATCATCGTCCCGTTCCTCAACATGGCGAAGCAGTTCACCGGGAACGTCAACAACCTCTCCCAGCAGATCAATTCGATCGTCATGGGCATGGCGGGCGCGGACCGTGTCTTCTCCCTCATCGACGAGGAGCCTGAGAAGGACGAGGGCTACGTGACGCTCGTGAACACGAAGGTGCATGACGACGGCTCCATCGAGGAGACCGCGGAGCACACCGGTCACTGGGCGTGGAAGCATCCGCACGGCGACGGCACGACGACCTATACGCCTCTCGCGGGCGACGTCCGCCTCACCGACGTGGACTTCTCCTACGACGGCGAGAAGCAGGTCCTGACCGACGTCACGGTCTACGCCGAGCCCGGTCAGAAGGTGGCCTTCGTCGGCGCGACGGGTGCCGGCAAGACCACGATCACCAACCTTATCAACCGCTTCTACGACATCGCGGACGGAAAGATCCGCTATGACGGCATCAACATCAACAAGATCAAAAAGGCCGATCTGCGCCGCTCCCTCGGGATCGTTCTGCAGGATACGAGCCTCTTCTCCGGCACGGTGCTCGAGAACATCCGCTACGGACGCCTCGACGCGACGGACGAGGAGTGCATGGAGGCCGCGAAGCTCGCCGGGGCGGACGATTTCATCACCCGTCTGCCGGAGGGCTATTCGACCGAGCTCACCAACAACGGCGCGAACCTCTCGCAGGGCCAGCGCCAGCTCATCGCGATCGCCCGGGCAGCCGTAGCCGATCCGCCGGTGCTCATCATGGACGAGGCGACCTCCTCGATCGACACCCGCACGGAGGCCATCGTTTCCCGCGGCATGGACAGCCTGATGGAGGGCCGCACGGTGTTCGTCATCGCGCACCGCCTCTCGACCGTCATGAACTCGGACGTCATCATGGTGCTCGACCACGGGCGGATCATCGAACGCGGCTCGCACGACAAGCTGATCGCCGAGCGCGGAACGTACTACCAGCTCTACACGGGCGCATTCGAGCTCGAATAAGGAGGGAAGAACCGATGAAATTCGTATCGTGGAATGTCAACGGATTCCGGTCCGTTCTGACCAAGGGCTTCGGGGATTTCTTCGATGCCGTGGACGCGGACGTCTTTTGCATCCAGGAGACGAAAATGCAGCCCGGGCAGGCGGATTTTGACCGGAGCGAGGCCGGATACCGGGTCTATTATTCGAGCGCGGAGAAGAAGGGCTATTCCGGGACCGCCGTCTTCACGCGCCGGGAGCCGAAGGCCGTTCTCTACGGCATCGACGGGAAATACAACGACGAAGGGCGGCTCATCACGCTCGACTTCGGAGACCTGTATCTCGTCAACTCCTACACGCCGAACGTCCAGCGCGAGCTCACCCGCCTCGACTACCGGATGGTCTTCGAGGACGATCTGAGAGCCTACCTCACGGTGCTGGACCGGGAAAAGCCCGTCGTGCTGTGCGGGGACCTCAACGTCGCGCACGAGGAGATCGACATCAAGAATGCGAAGTCGAACATCGGCAACGCGGGGTTCACCTACGAGGAGCGCGGCAAGATGACCGATCTGCTCGCGGCGGGATTCACCGACACCTACCGCTACACTTACCCGGACAAAAAGGATGCCTATACCTGGTGGTCCTACATGTTCAAGGCCCGCGAGCGGAACACCGGATGGCGCATCGATTACTTCATCGCCTCCGACCGTCTCCGGGACCGGATCGCCGAGGCGCGGATCTATCCGGAGATTCTCGGCAGCGACCACTGCCCGGTCGGGCTGACGCTTTCGGAGTGATCCGGGGGAATCCGGGCGAAAAATCCATGCGGAAAAGGGGAAAAGTTTTCTCCTTTTCCGCTTTTTGTCTTGTAATTTTCATTCTATTATGGTATAATATATATTGGCGATGTGTCGCCGCTTGTTTTTCAAAATCCACCATTCTCACATAGATCAGAATTCTCCGGAAAGGAACCGACATGCCGAAGACGAAGAATACCAAATCTTCCGGGAAAACCGAAACCAAGCAAAAAACCTCCGGCGCGAAGACGAAGAAAACCGCGTCGAAGCAGAATACCGTGCGCAAGCCGGACGAGAACTCCTTTCTCGCGCAGCTCACGCCCTACATTCTTGCCGCCGTCGCCGTCCTGCTCGCGGTCTGCGTGATCGTGGACGAGGGCGTCGTCGGACGGGGCATCCGGGATGTGCTCGCGGGCCTGTTCGGCATGGCGGTCTACGTTCTGCCCTTGCTCCTGCTCGTGCGCTGTCTCTTCTGGAACCGCGACCGCGAGGAGGGCAGGGGAGGCATCCGCTCTCTCTGCACCGCCGTGCTCGCCGT
>CACZSA010000085.1 GCA_902783705.1 uncultured Ruminococcus sp. | reverse complement strand
GGCCTGGAGATTCCTAAGAGGACCCGGCCCGAGGGTCCTCTTAGGTCCCGTCCGGAAGGACAAAAAAACTTTCGACTTGGTCGATCCCTGATCCGCAAGCGTCAGCGCGCAGAGGGAATAAAGGATTCAGCCCTGAAAAAGGGGAACGGATTGCCACGTCAGGACCTGAAGGTCCTTCCTCGCAATGACACATCATGTGCAGCGCGTGAAACTGCTATTTTCCCGGAAACGTTCGCGGGAATAAACGAACATCCTGTTCAGCGAGCTTGCCGAAGGTGAGCTCGCCTCTTGCCCGCGGGGGCTCCCCGCCCGCAAGCGTCCGCGCGCAGACGGAAGAACCGCGCTTCTTCCGTCTTTCTTCTTCCTGATTCCTTCACAATCCCCCTTGCGTTCTTCGCTCTCCTGTGCTACAATATTCTCAGAATCCTTTCATGACAAGGAGTACTGCCATGACTTACTATGTTTCCCCTGCGGGGGATGATCGGAATCCCGGCACGGCGGAGCGGCCCTTCGCCACTCTTACCCGCGCACGGGATGCCGGACGGGATGCGGGGGAGGCCGGGTATTCGGTCCACGTCCTCCCGGGCGTCTGGCGCGAAGCCCTCGTGCTCGGCGAGGAGGACAGCGGTTCGCACTGGTACGGCGACGGCGCGTGTCTCACGGGCGGGCTGACGGTCTGTGCCTCCGCGCTCGCGCCGCTGCCGCCGGAGTACGCCGCACGGCTGACCGGGGACGCCGCCGCGCATGTCCGGGTCCTCGACCTCGCCGCGCGCGGACTCACGCTCGAGGACTGGGGACCCGTCTGCGCGATCGGCGGCTTCCACACAGCCTCCCGCTACGACGACGCGCCGATCGGAACCAATATCGAGATCTTCTCCGGCGAGCGGCGCATGACCCTCGCGCGCTATCCGAACGAGGGCTGGCTCCGCCTCGACGCCGTCATGGACGTGGGCGAGGTGAACGAATTCCCGGCGCAGAACTACTGGCGGTGCAACAACGCCCTCCGCAATCCCCGCGGCGGGTGCTACATCCTCGATCCCGCCGCCAACGAGCGCGTGAAGAAGTGGGCGGAGCCTGAGACCGCGTGGACCTTCGGCTATTTCATGTGGGACTGGGCCGATTCGTCCTCGCCCGTGACGTTCTACACGCCGAACCGCGCAATGTACCCCCGCTTCGTCTCGAACTACGGCGCACGCGCGGGCGCGCTCTACTATCTGTACAACGTCCTCGAAGAGCTGGATTCCCCCGGCGAATACTACCTCGACCGCAAGACGGGCCTTCTCTTCGTCTGGACATACTCCCCGGACGACAGTGTCACCGTCTCGCTCTCCCGCAAGCCGCTCCTCCGCATCTCCTCCAACGACGTCACGGTCGAGGGCTTCACGCTCACGGCGACGCGCTCGAACGGCGCGAAGATCACCGGGCGCGGGAACGTCCTCCGCCGCCTCACCGTGAAGAACGTCGCGGACCACGGCATCGTCGTGAACGGCGAGGAAAACACGGTCGACCGATGCGAGATCACCCGGACCGGGCGCGGCGGCGTCTACCTCACGGGCGGGGACCGGAACACCCTCACCCCGGGCGGCAACCGCGTCACGAACTGCCGCATCCACGATTATTCCGAGGTCTACCAGACGTATCAGGCGGGCGTCTCGCTCTCCGGCGTCGGGAATGTCTGCGCGCACAACGAGATCTGCGGATCGCCGCACATCGCCGTCCTCTACGGCGGGAACGACCACCTGATCGAGTACAACAGGATCCATCACGTCGTCCTGCATTCGAGCGACGCCGGGGCGATCTATTCGGGCTTCGACTGGTGCGGGCACGGGACGGTGATCCGGTACAACCTGCTCACGGACATCGGCGCGGGGGATTTCCGCCCGGACGGCATCTACTGGGACGACGGGCAAAGCGGGCAGACGGCGTACGGGAACATCGTCGTCGGCGTGCCGAAGAACGGCTTCCTCGTGGGCGGCGGCTTCGAGAACACGGTCCGGGACAACCTGATCGTCGGGGACGGGGAGAATCCGATCCAGTACGACGACCGGAACCGGGACGGCTTTGTGCACGGCGGATGGGCGAAGCAGGCGGTGAACACCCCGGACGCCCCGCACTGGCAGAAGCTGCGCGCGGTCCCGTATCTGTCCGATCCATGGCGGGCGAAATACCCCTCCCTCGGGCGGCTCAAGACGGACTTCTCGACGGACCCGGACGATCCGGACTTCCCGATCAACCCGACGAATTCGGTCGTCGAGAACAACGTGATCGTGCACCGGGACGGGCGTCTCGGGCGGATCGCGGAGTCGGTGTACCGCTACTCGCGCGTGGGAGAGAATCCGGTTTACCGCACGGCGGAGGAGGCGGATCTCGACACGGAGACGTGGCGCTTCCGTCATCCGCGCGCGGGATTCCCGGAGATCCCGGTGGAGAAGATCGGGCCGGAGGAGGACGCTGCGGACTAAAAAATCGCCGGAATTTTTCGCAAAAAGTTTGGCAAAGGACTTGACAAACGCGCCGGGATGCTGTATAATATACGAGCACGCGAAAAGCGGAGCACGCGCCCTTAGCTCAGCGGATAGAGTGCCCGGCTACGAACCGGTAGGTCGTAGGTTCGAATCCTAT
>CACZSA010000084.1 GCA_902783705.1 uncultured Ruminococcus sp. | reverse complement strand
GCATCCGCCGTTCGGAATCCACGGGCGAATCGACAATGTACTACGCCGTGCGGTGCGAGGACGGGACGGTTCTGCGCCTTTCCCGGACGCTCGGCGCGGTGCGGTATGCGCTCCTGACGGTCTCGCCGATCCTCTGGATGGTCGTGCTGGTCCTGATCGTGTCCGGCGTGCTCGCGTTCCGGGTAGCCAGACAGATCCTCGAGCCGGTGAATCAGATCGATCTCGACGCCCCGGACGCGGGAGCCGTTTATCCGGAGCTCGCGCCGCTCGTCAGCCGGATCGAGGAGCAGAATTTGACGATCCGGGAGCGCGAAGAGGAGCTCGGACGGCGGCAGAAGGAGTTCTCAGCCCTCACCGATTCGATGCGGGAGGGATTCCTGCTGCTGGATAAATCCGGGATCGTGCTGAGCGCGAATAACGCCGCGCTCTCGCTCATGCCCGGCTGCGCGGCGGGGGAGAGCTTCGAGGAGAGCGTCGGATCCCCGGCGAAGGAAGCGGCGCGCGACGCGCTGGAAGGACGGCGGGCGGAGGTCCTGCTCACGGACGACGACGCGATGCAGGCCGTGCAGGTGATCGCCAATCCGGTGACGTCCGGCGGGCGGCTGTCCGGCGCGGTGATCCTCACGCTCGACGTGACGGAGCGGGAACAGCGGGAACGGCTCAGACGGGAATTCTCGGCGAACGTCTCGCACGAGCTGAAAACGCCGCTGACCTCGATCTCCGGATTTGCGGAGCTTCTCATGCGCGGGATGGTCCCGGCGGAGAAGACGGCGGAGTTCGCGGGGGACATCTACCGGGAATCCCGGCGGATGATCGCCCTGATCGAGGATATCATCCGGCTCTCCAAGCTCGACGAGGAGGGCGCGGGGGACGAGACCGACTGGGAGACGGTCGATCTGCAGGAGGTCGCCGGAGACGCGCTCGAATCCGTGCGGACGGCAGCGGAGAAGGAAAACATCGCCCTGCGTCTCACCGGGGAGAGCGTGCAGATCCGCGGCGTGCGGCGGGTGCTCTCGGAGATGGTCTTCAACCTCTGCGACAACGCCGTGAAGTACAACAAGCCGGGCGGCGAGGTCGAGGTGCACGTGGAGAACAAGGCGGACGGCGCGGTCCTCTCCGTCCGGGACACGGGCATCGGGATCCCCTACGCCCATCAGAGCCGGGTGTTCGAGCGGTTTTACCGGGTGGACAAGAGCCATTCCCGCGAGATCGGCGGAACGGGCCTTGGACTCTCGATCGTCAAGCACGGCGCGCTTCTGCACGGAGCGAGGATCGATCTGGAGAGCGAGGTCGGCGTCGGAACGTTGATCACCGTGACCTTCCCGCAGCAGGGAGCGAAGAAGGGCTGATGCGGTCCCGGAATGGGCGGGGCAGATGTGCCTCTCCGCCCGAAGAAAGCGAGGACGCATTCCGGGTCCCTGATTTCCACGGAGACCGGACAGGTCCCTGCGGTTGGAAAAACCAAAAGAAAGGAGCCGGACGTCCGACTCCTTTTTTAACGCTTATTTCTTCTTCATCAGCGCCGCGCCCGCATTCCATGCCTGACCGACGCGCTCGCCCGTGACGTAGTAGCCGTTCGTGAACTGATCGAACATCAGGGCGCCGAGCTTTCCGGGATCGACGCGGCCCTTTTCATCGAGGACGGCCTCTTCCGCCTGCACGTTCACGATCCGACCGACGATGCCGGAGACGTATTCGCTCTCGAGGAATTCGAGGAGCTCACACTCCATCGTCAGGGGGAATTCCGCGATCACCGGGGCGTGTACCCGCTCGCTCTTCTCCGCGTGATAGCCCGTGCGCTCGAACTTGTCGTCGATCTTGTTCCCCGACGCGATGCCGAAGAAGTCCGCCGCGTCCATGTGCGCCCGGTCCGCGAGGGCGACGGTGAAGGCCCGGCTTTCCCGGATGTTCAGCCACGTCTTCTTACCCTCGCCGATGAAGAGGATGATCTTGTCCTCGTCGCAGATCTGTCCCCACGCAACGTTCATCACGTTGACCTTCTCGTCTTTGTCATACGCAGCCACTATCAGCACCGGCATCGGATACACCGCGGGCACGATACCCAGATTCTTTTTCATATTCTGTCCTTCCTTTCGGTTGATTCCTATTGATTCGATCAATTGACTTGGATATTATCCGTCCCCCGGTTGACAAGCCGCCCGGGACCTGCTATTATCATACCAGATTCCCGCGGAAAAAGCAAGCGCGGATTTGTGAGAATATTGGAGAAACACATGAATATCGTCTATATGTTTGCCGATCCCCTCCAGAAGCGCAATCTCGCGTCGGATCCGGCCTGAGCGTCCGTCCTCGCGGAACTGAAGGAGAAGATGGCCCGTGAGATGGCGCGCGTGGGCGACCGTTTCCATCCCGTGACCGACTACCGCGAGAACTGGGTGCGCGGCCGGATCATCCAAAGGGCCAAAGCGGATTGGCAGCCATACAGACAAAGAGAACCCGCGCGGCACAGAGACCGGACGGGTTCTTTTTTTGCTTTCAGGAGATGAGGACGGCGCCTGCGATGAGGGCGGCGGAGACGATCAGCGCGGCGAGGTCGATCAGCCCGAAACCGTAGCGCTTGTACCCGGACGTCCGCGTGCGGAGATCAAAGCCGCGCACCTCGGCAGCCGTTGCCGTCGCGCCCGTCCGCCGGACCGACGAGATGAGCAGCGGCGTGCAGAGCGGCAGGAGCATCCCGAGCTTCTTCACGAAGTTCTTCGAGTCGAATTCCACGCCGCGGGCCGTCTGCGCCTCCATGATCCCGCTCATCTCCTCCATGAACTGGGGGATAAAGCGGATCGCGGTAGTGAGCGTGAAGGCGTAGGCGTAGGGGACATGCAGGACCTGCACCATGGCGTTCGCGATGTCCGAGACCTGCGTCACCGTCAGCACGAGCGCGAGCGGCAGGCACACGACGAGGAGACGGAGCACGACCGACGCCGCAGTGAGAAGCCCCTCGTCCGTGATGATCCAGAAGAGCCGGTTCCCGCGCCGCACAAACAGGGCCTGCAGGACGAAGAGAAAGAGGGAGACCTTGACGAGCCCGCGGAAGATTGTGAACGCCTTCCGGGCCGCTCCCGCGACGACGCCGATCAGAAGATCGAAGGCGAGGAGGAAGAGCAGGAAGAAGAGGTTGTCCGTGAGAAACGCCGCAACGCAGATGCAGAGGGTCAGAAAGATCTTCGTGACCGGGTTCATGCGGTGCAGGGGGGAATTTCCGGGGACGTACTGGAAGAGATCCGTCATACCGTCCTCCTCTCCGCGGCACGGGCCACCATGGAAGAGAGCGTCTCCGCGTCGTCGGCACGGGCGAATTCCCCGCCGAGGGAGGAGGCAATCTGCACGATCTGCGGCGGCAGGAGCGAGGCCCTCTCCATCAGCGCGGGATCGCGGAAGATCTCCTTCACCGGACCGTCGCCGATGAGCGCGCCTCCCGCCATGACGAGCGCGCGCCGGGCGTAGTCGAGCACGATCTCCATGTCGTGGCAGACCATCACCACCGTCGTGCCCTCATCCTCGTTCAGTGCGCGGATGAACTCCATGATCCGCGTGCATTCCCGGTAGTCGAGGCCCGTCGTCGGCTCGTCGAGCAGGAGGACGGCGGGCTTCACGGCGAGGGTGGAGGCGAGGGCGACCTGCTGACGCTGACCGCGGCTGAGCGAGAACGGCTCCTCATCCCCGCGGAAGGAGAAGAGATCGAGCAGCTCGTCCGTGCGCGCGTTGATCTTTTCCTCCTCGCCCTTGCCCCAGACGGCCCGGAGCCCGAACGCGATCTCCTCGCGCACGGTGTTTTTGCAGATCTGGCGGTCGGGATTCTGGAAGAGATAGCCGACCTGCCGGGCCCGTTCGCTGACGCGCGTTTTCGGCGTGTCGAGGCCGTTCACGAGCATCCGGCCCGAGGTCGGGAGGAGAAGCCCGTCGATGAGCTTGACGGCGGTCGTCTTGCCCGCGCCGTTCTCCCCGAGGATCGCGGTGAATTCGCCCTTTTCGATATGGAACGACAGATCCCGCACGGTCTGCGCGGCTCCGTGATAGCTGTAACTGACGTGTTCCGCCCGGATCATCCGATCACCCTCCTTGCCGCCTCGACGGCTTCCTCCGCGTTCACGCAGACCGGGATCTCCCGGCCCGTCTTCTCCCCGAGAAGGGCGGAGAAGCGTGCGGACCGCGGACAGTTCACCCCGATCGCCTCCAGTCCCTCGATGTCGCCGAGCACCTCGCGCACCGATCCGTCCCGCGCGACCCGTCCTTCGCTCAGCACGAGCAGGCGTTCGGCGAATTCGCACAGGAGCATGATCTTCTGCTCGACCACGACGACGGTCATCCCGTATTCCCGGTTGAGACGGCGGAGAAGCGAGAAGATCTGCCGGCTGCTTGACGGATCCAGCTCGCCCGTCGGTTCGTCGAGAACGAGGATCCTCGGACGGAGCGCGACGAGGGACGCGATGGCGACCTTCTGCCGCTGGCCGCCGGAGAGGGACGCGATCGAACGATGCCGCAGCGGCGCGATGCCGACCTCCTCCAGCGCGAAGGCGAGGCGTTCCTCGATCTCCTCGCGCGGGACGCCGAAGTTTTCGAGTCCGTAGAGCAGCTCATCCTCCACGACGGAGGAGATGATCTGGCTCTCCACGTCCTGAAAGACCGTGCCGACGAGGCGGGAGAGATCGGTGAGGCGGGTGTCCGCGGTGTCCATCCCGTCGACCCGGACGGCGCCGTAGAAATCGCCGCGGACCGCGTGGGGGACGATCCCGGACAGGCAGTGCGCGAAGGTGGTTTTGCCCGCGCCCGCCGGACCGATGACGCCGACGAACGCACCGTCGGGGATCGTGAGTGTCAGATCGGAGAGCGCGTCGCGGTCCGATCCGGCGTAACGGAAGGTGAGGGATTGCAGCTCGATCATGGGGGATTCTCCTTCTGAATCATTCGTGAAGCATACGGTTGTTTATTTCCCGAGAACCTTTCTCAGCGGGAGGTAGAGAAGCTGGACGAGCACCATGTTGATGAGCGCGGTGCAGAGGACGATCGGTACGTACGCGACGAGGCCCTCGGTCGTGGCCTTGACGAACGCGAAGAGGCATACCGTGTAGGTGCCGCCGGAGAGAACGGTGGAGACGAAGGTCGAGACCATGGGGTTGACGTCGAATTTGCCGATTTTCATCGGGACCCGGATGAACAGGCCCATCGCGACCGCGCCTACCAGCTCCGAGATCAGGTTGAGCCACGGCGTACCGGGGAGGAACTGGCAGATCGCGCCGGCGAGGAGGCCGATGATCGCGCTCTGATAGAGCTTCGGACGGGTGAGCAGGATGGCGAGGCAGTAGGAGGCGATGACGAAATTCGGTTTCATGCCGAAGAAGTTGACGACGCTGCCGACCACCAGCTTGAGGACCGCGCCCGCGGCAAGCAGGACGGCGACGACGATGAGGTCCTGAACGGAGAAGCCCTTCTTTTCTTCCTGTGCGATTGTTCTTTTCTCTGCCATGACAGAATCTCCTTTTCCGCTTTGCGGATTTGAATTTTGGTGATGGTTTCCCGGAACGGAGTTGTCATGAAAAAAGTCCCGTCCCAACAAAAGATGCTGGGACAGGACTGAAAATCATTCCTGCGGTGCCACCCGGCCTGACGTGAAGCACGTCCACTCAGCGCGTACCATCATACGCCGGACTTTGTTGACGGAGGTCCATCTCCGGCTTCCATACCGGGATCCGCTTGCGCGAGGTCCGTTCCGGTCGCCCTCGGAAGTCCATTCGGCTCTGTCCTGCCTGCCGCGATCCCACCGTCCGCAGCTCTCTTGGAGGCTCAATCAAAGCGTACTCACTCTTCCTCATCGGTTTAGCGCATTATAACACGAAAGCGCGCCGCTGTCAAGAGGGTTTTGAAAAAATTTTTTTTGTTTTTTTCACCACCGCTTCCCGGCGGCGTCCGGGCACTTCATCCGCGAATGCGCCGCGCGGAACTCGACGTAGCACCCGCATTTCATGCACACGCCCGCGAGCAGGTGGTCGCACGCCGCGCACGCCGCGAGCCGGGTCCGGTAGACCTCCTCGGGAGCCCGGTCGCGCGCGGGGATCTTCTCCACTTTTTCCATGACGCTCTTGTACGTGTCTTCCTCGGCGGCTTCGCGGAGGAGGCAGCGTCTGCATTCGCGCATTTTATTTCACAAGGAACTTCACGACGGAGCAGGGCGGGATCGTCGCGCGGAATCCGTCCGGCGTGCGGGTGACGTCCGCGAAGGCCGTGGAGGCGACCTGTCCGGGCTCCTCGAAGGAGTTGTGCGCGTGCGCCTCGCCCGTGAGGATCTCCGCCTCAACGTCGGTGACCTCGCGGTCCGCGATCTGGCAAAGGACGTCCGCCGTTTCCGTGAGGGAGGTGTTGACCACGGTGGAGACGATCGTGCCGTCCTCCTTTATCGACGCGCTCTCGGTCAGGTGGGGCAGCTTGCCCTTCTCGGAGAGGTTCTTCGAGGTGATGTAGGAGCCGAGGAGGGTGTTGTCCTGATGATCCCGGAAGAGCTTGAAGACGAAGTAGGTCGGCGTGAGGAGCATCTGCTCGCCGTCGGTCAGCGCGACTGCCTGGAGGACGTTGATCGTCTGCGCGATGTTCGCCATCTTCACGCGGTCGCAGTGCTTGTTGAAAATGTTGAGGGTCAGGCCCGCCACGATCGCATCGCGCATCGCGTTCTGCTGATACAGGAAGCCGGGGTTCGTGCCCTCCTCGACGTCGTGCCAGGTGCCCCATTCGTCCACGACGAGGCCGACGCGTTTTTCGGGATCGTAGCGGTCCATGACGGCGTCGTGACGGTGGACGAGCTCTTCCATCACGTAGGCCTTCTCGAGCGTCGTGTAATACTGCTCGTCGGTGAATTCGAGAGCCTTGCCCTTGTGCGCCCAGTCGCCCGTGACGGTGTAATAGTGCAGGGACAGACCGTCCATTGCGCGCCCCGCCTTTTTCATGAGGACGTCGGTCCAGTTGTAGTCCCCGCCGCTCGGACCGCAGGCGACCTTCTGCACGCGGTTTTTGTAGTCGTAGTTGCGCACGTAGGTGGCGTACCGGCGGTACTGATCGGCATAGAAGTCCGCAGTCATGTTTCCGCCGCAGCCCCAGTTCTCGTTGCCGACGCCGAAGTATTTCAGCCGCCACGGTTTCTCATGTCCGTTCCGCGTGCGGAGATCCGCCATCGGGGAGACGCCCTCGAAGGTCATGTACTCGACCCATTCGCTCATCTCTTGCACCGTCCCGGAGCCGAGGTTGCCCGTGACGTACGCGTCGCAGCCGAGCTGACGGCAGAGCTCGAAGAATTCGTGCGTGCCGAAGGAGTTGTCCTCCACGACGCCGCCCCAGTGCGTGTTGATCATCTTCTTGCGGGACGCCTTCGGGCCGATCCCGTCCTTCCAGTGGTATTCGTCGGCGAAGCATCCGCCCGGCCAGCGCAGGACGGGGAGACCAATAGCCCGCAATGCTTCGACCACGTCGATCCGCATGCCGTTGACGTTCGGGATCGGGGAATCCTCGCCCACGTAGACGCCCTCGTAGATGCAGCGTCCGAGGTGCTCGCTGAACGCGCCGTAGATGTCCCGGCTGACGGACGCGAGCTTCTGATTCGGATTGATGAGATACTTTTCCACGGTGAAATTCCTTTCGTATGAAAGCTCCGGCGATGAGGTCCGGAGGAAATAATGTGCGAAACCATTATAGCATACCGCGTCGGCGGGTGTCAAGCCGGGTTTTCGCTCCTCATGGGAAAAACGGGGACTTCCGTGTTCTTAATCAGGCTGGGCTTTCCGTCTCTGCCAGCACGAGAAAATCGTGATCCGTGACGCCGAGATCGAGGGTATCCCCATGAACCTCGACAGAGGCGCGGGTGTCGAGATCCCAGACCCGGACGCGGCCCGCGGGATCGGGAAAGCGGAGGACGAGAGGGGACAGCGCGCGGCCGCGGAGGGAGAACTGTTCGGCCTGTCCGCCACAGCCGTCGTCGACCCGGTGGGAGTAGGGCGCGTAATTCATGAGATACGCGATCCGGACCGCGCCGCCGTCCGCCGTGAGGGCCTTCTGACGATAGCCGGGGACCGGCAGAACGAGCGGGGGTTGGGCGAGAAAATCCGCCTTCGTCAGCCGTCCGAGCGGGATCGCGTCCTCGTCCGGGGAGAGAGTGAAGCGGAAGGGGACGCCCGCCTCGAGACTCCACTGCTCTGCGTCGAGGAGGCAGCGGTAGGCCTCGCTCTCGCCCTTGACGCAGAAGCGGTGCTCTCCGTCGGTCGCCATGCGGTCGGGACACCATCTCCACGCGGGATAGACGCATGTCTCCGCGCCACCCTTCCAGAGCGATTCGAACCACGCCTGCTCCGCGGAGATGTCGATCGAGAGCGGCGGCGTCGGGCGGAGCGGATACTTGTCGAGCTCTCCGAAGATCTCGCGCACGGCGTGATACTGGCCCCATCCCCGCGCGCCCCACGCGATGCACCCCGGCGCGCCCGAGAGACAGGTCATCCACGCCATGTCCCGGCTGAGGAGCGTGAGCAGCCTCTCCTTCTCCGGGAAATCGACGTACCGGAGGGGGATCGCCTCCCATTCGCCCATCATCACGGGGCATTCGGCGGCGATGTACTGCACGCTCATATCGGTGATCGCCGCGTAGTCCATGCCGGGGCGCGATCCGCAGATATCCGGGTAGTTGTGGAGCGAGAAGAAGTCCGGGCGGATCTCCCGCGCCCAATGAATCGGATCGTGTCCGAGGAGCCCGACGCCCGGATTGCTGACGCAGACCGGAAGAGAAGGCGCGGCGCGGCGGATGTGGTTGACCATGTCGCGGTGCCAGTCGAGGTAGTCCGGCGTGTCCTCCCAGCGGAAGGTGTTCATCGGATCGGCATGCGGGCTGGCCCATCCGGATTCGTTGAAGACCTCCACGGCATAGAGCGCGTCAAAATCCGCGAGCGCCGGGAGGATCTCGTCGAGGAAGCGGTGACAGCAGGCCCGCACGTCGGGATCGGAAAAGAAGCGGTCGTAGGAGACGATATCGCCGGGGTCCTCGAGGAACCGCCTCTGCTCCGGGGCGGCCGCGGCGATCTCCTCCTTCGTCCAGAGGCGCGTGCCCCAGTAGGTCCGCGTGTAGGGCTGGCAGTAGAAGCTGCACTCCGGCTCCGTGAAAAGGCAGAGCTGGAGGCCGATCCCCTGCGTCTGTGCGTCCGCGAGATAGGCCTTGATCTTGTCGAGCAGGGGCCGGTTGAGCCGCCCGCCGATATCGAGCCCTTCCCACGCCGAGCCGCCGCTGTCCCCGCGCGGAAACATGCGGATCGCCGTCGCGCCGTCCTCCTCGTCGAGGAAGCGGAAGAACCTCCGCCAGATGCCGCGCGTCGCGTGCTGGAATTCGATCAGCTTGTTCCCGTGCTGGGAGTCCGCCGCGAGCTCCTCCCCGACATACGCCGCGGGAAAATAGCATCCGAACTGCCCGAGCGGGAGGTAGCGCCGCCCGTCCTCCCGCCGAAACGCTCCGTTCTCAAATCTCATGGAAATCGCCTCCGTTCTGTGATTTGTTATCCTCTGTCCGCTCACCGCGGTCCGGTCTTCTCGCGCATATATCGGCTCGGCGGGACGCCCGTCATCCGAGCGTGTAGATATCAAAGCTCTTCCCGGCGCACCATTCCCCCGGCGCATGCGGGAACGCGACGCGCATGTCATAGTAGGTTTTCATCTCTCTCCTACGGCTGTCCTGCTTTCTGCTTTGAGTATAGCATAAGATAAGCGCGGGCGCAAGGCCTTTCCGAAAGAAAAAGACGCGGAAACTGGAAGAAAGGACAAAAACGCAGTAAGATCCGGGCTTGACGA
This sequence comes from uncultured Ruminococcus sp., assembly GCA_902783705.1. Taxonomy (GTDB): domain Bacteria; phylum Bacillota; class Clostridia; order Oscillospirales; family CAG-272; genus UMGS1696. The sequence goes on along the minus strand of CACZSA010000084.1, from coordinate 722 downwards.
AGACGTCCGGATGGACCATAATAAAGGAGTAAACCAAGAGATCCCGGTCCACGAATCGCGAATACAACATCGGACAAACACGGATAGGAGTCCATCATGAAAAAAGCAGGATCACCGCGCTCCTTCTGACGCTCGCCCTGCTCCTCCCGCTCGCCGCGTCCTGCGGGGAATCGGCGCAGAACACCGACGCGCCGCAGCAGAGCACGACCGTCTCCCAGAACGCCCCGGCGGCGGACGGCAGGGCCGAAGCGGAAGAACCGGAGGCGGATCCGAACGCCGCGCTCTGCGAAGATCTCCCGAAAGCGAATTACGACGGCAGAACCTTCACCGTCCTCTCGAAGTACGCACGCGACGAGGACAGCGCGGAGATGATCCATCTGATCCGCGCCGGCGCGACGTATAACTTCGGTGCGGTGAACTCGACTCACATCGGCTTCCCCCCCCGGACACATCTGGCGCGGCCTTGTCTCCTCGAAGAGCGACAACATCGCCTCGAAGACCGGAAAGAACGCGAAGGCCATGGTCAAGGCGCTCGAAAAATTCCTCGATATGACCTACCTCAACGGCGACTGATCTCCCGGGTATCGGACAGCAAAAGGGGCTGTCGCAAAACAAATCTGGTGCCGGTTGATTTTATAACAAACGAAAGCTTGTCATTGCGAGGAGCGAATTTCAGCAAGCTGAAACTCAGCTGACGTGGCAATCTCTCCGATATTGGTGAG
>CACZSA010000083.1 GCA_902783705.1 uncultured Ruminococcus sp. | reverse complement strand
GGAGAAAAGTCAGCTGCTTATCATCCTTTGCTTGCCCTATCTTTATTGGGGTTGCAGGGGTTTTGAAAGAGACTACACACAAATCATCCAAAGGAGGTCCGATCATGGATCGTTCCGCAATTATCGCTCTCGCCGCCGCCATCTCCATCGCGGTGAGCACCATCTTCCCGGCCCTCGGTCAGGGACTTGCCGCCAAGGCCGCCATGGAGAGCATCGCCCGTCAGCCCGACGCCGCGAAGGACATCCGCTCCACGCTCATCATCGCCCTGTCCCTGATGGAGGCGCTGACCATCTACGGCCTGCTCATCGCGTTCATTCTGGCCGCGAAGGTCTGAGGAGGCGCGTCATGACGGTTCAACTGCCCGTCGTTCTCTGGACCGTGATCTGCTTCTGCCTGCTCATCGTCATCCTCGACCGCCTGCTCTTCCGCCCGATGCTCGCCTTCATGGACCGCCGGGAGGAGAAGATCCGCCGCGCCGCCGAACGGCGGGAAGCGGATGAGCGCGCGCTCCGGGACGCACAGGAGGCGCTTCGGCAGTTCCGCCGCGGGGAGGCCGAGCACACGGAAGCCCTCGCGCGGGAGACGGTCGACGCCGCCCGGCGGGAAGCAGACGCAAAGATCGCCGAGGCCGCCGCACAGGGAGCCCGTGCCGTGGAGGAATGCCGCGCGGGGCTTTCGGCGGAGGCGGAGACGCTCGCACAACAACTTGACAAGCGCACGGAGGAGCTGGCCCGCGCCTATCTCTCCGCGCTGACCGGCGTTTGATATGCTGCATTTTGTATATTCGATCATCAATTTTCTGATCCTCGCCGCCATCCTCGTCGTCTTCGGACGCAAAGCCGTGCTCTCGATCTTCCGCGGACGCCGCGAACGGATCGGGAAGGCGCTCGACGAAGCGGAGGAGACCGCCTCGCGGACCGTTTCGCTCCCGGAGATCCCGGAGGCTTTTTCGGATATTGTCCCGGAGAGCGCGAAGGTCGAGGCGGAGGCGATCCGGGCCGCTGCGGAGGCCGAAGTCCTTGCTTCTCAGAAGCGGACGGAGGACACCAGTCTCAGTCTGCGGCGCGAGATGCTCGCGGACGCGCGGTCCCGCCTCATCGACCGGATCGTCGCGCGCGCGGCGGAGCTGACGGCGGAGGAGCCGTATCAGTCCGCGATACGCGCGAAGGAGGCGGACTATGCCGCCGAGATCATCCGGCGGATGGAGATCACGCCGGGCGACGTCGCGTATCTGCGGCACCACGATCAGCTCTACGTCACCCTCACCTCGGCGCATCCTCTCCCGCAGTCCATCGTCGACGCGATCGGCGCGCGGGCGGAGGCGATGCTCTCCGAGATCGGCGGCAAGCCCTCCTACTGGGTCAAGGAGGATCCCTCGCTCATCGGCGGGTTCCGGTTCCGCGTGGGAGACACCGTGTATGACTTCACCGTCGCCGACCGTCTCTATCAGCTCCGCCGAGATCTCGAGGGGCGGGAGCTGCGCGGGGACGAGGACGCCGACGCCCTGATCCGCGATCTCTTCGAGGGGATCGCCTCGATGGACGGGGGCATCAGCGAATTCCAGCTCGGGCGCGTGCTGAGCGTGTCCGACGGGATCTGCTGGATGGACGGCCTCGCGGATATCATGTATGGCGAGGTTGTGGAATTTGAAGGCGGCGAGCGCGGCATGGTCCTCGACATCGAGTCGGACCGCATCGGCTGCGTGATCTACGGACGCTACGAGCGCGTGGAGAGCGGCACGAAGGTGCGCCGGGTCGGGCAGATCGCGAGCGTCCCCGTGGGCGAGAGCCTCCTCGGGCGCGTAGTCGATCCCCTCGGGGCTGCCCTCGACGGCAAGGGGCGGATCTTCGCCTCCGAACGCCGTCCCATCGAATGTCCCGCGCCCTCCATTCCGGACCGCGCCGCCGTCTCCCGTCCGATGCACACCGGGATCCGCGCGATCGACGCCCTCGTCCCGATCGGAAAGGGCCAGCGCGAGCTCATCATCGGCGACCGGCAGACCGGCAAGACCTCGATCGCCGTCGACGCGATCATCAACCAGAAGGGGACCGGGACCGTATGCATCTACGTGGCGATCGGACAGAAGGATTCGACCGTCATGGAGATCCGCGACCGCCTGACGAAATACGGCGCGATGGACTACACCACCATCGTCTGCGCGCCCGCGTCCGCCTCGGCGTCGTTCCAGTACATCGCGCCCTTCGCCGGAGCCGCGATGGCGGAATACTTCATGCACGAGGGACGCGACGCCCTGATCGTGTACGACGACCTCTCGAAGCACGCCGTGGCCTACCGCGAGCTCTCGCTCCTCCTCGGGCGTCCGTCCGGGAGAGAGGCGTATCCGGGCGACGTGTTCTATCTCCATGCCCGGCTTCTTGAGCGCGCCGCGCAGCTGTCCCCCGAGAACGGCGGCGGCTCCGTGACCGCGCTTCCGATCATCGAAACGCAGGCGGGCGACATTTCCGCCTATATCCCGACCAACGTCATCTCCATCACCGACGGGCAGATCTTCCTCGACGCCGACCTCTTCAACGAGGGCCAGCGTCCGGCGGTCAACGTCGGCCTGTCCGTGTCCCGCGTGGGCAGCGCGGCACAGACCAAGCTCATGAAGCAGGTCTCCTCGCGCCTCCGCATGGATCTGGCGCAGTACCGCGAGCTCGCGGGCTTCACGCAGTTCGGCTCCGACGTGGACGCAGCGACGAGGCGGGTCCTCGAATCCGGACGGCGGATGATGGCGGCGCTCCGGCAGCGTCGGTTCGATCCGCTCCCCGACTGGAAGCAGGCGCTCCTGATCTTCGCGGTCTCCGAAGGACTTGCGGACGGGGTTGCCGTCGAGGATATGGAGGACTTCGGGGAGAAGCTCGCCGAGCGGCTGGAAGCGAAGCATCCGCGTGAGACCGCATGGCTCCTCGCCGGCGGAAAGCTCTCGAACGAGGAGCGCGGGGATCTCCGGGCCGCGCTCGAGGAATGCCTGAGTGAAGCAGGGGAAACGGAGGCCGCCTGATGGCCTCGCTCCGCGAACTGCGCAAACGGCTCGACAGCGTCCGCATGACCGGACAGATGGCGGGCGCGATGAAAACGGCGGCTGCGGCGGGATACGCCCGGTTCAACGCCGCCCTGACCCGCTTCGCTCCCTACGCCGAGGCCTGCGGCGCGATGCGGGAACGCTTCGGCGGCGCGCTCGGGGAGGCGTATCCCGTGAAGGATCCGTCCGCTCCCCCCTGCTTCATCGTCCTCGGCGCGGACCGGGGGCTGTCCGGCGGGTACAATTTCAATTTATACGACTATGCCGACGCGATCCTCGGCGAAGCGGGCGATTTCCGCCTCTTTGTCGCGGGACGTCACGCGGCGGCGCATTTCCGGGAGCGCGGGATCGGGCTGCGCGAGTTTGCCCTCTCGACCCGGTATGAGGACGCCCGCGCGATCCTCGACGAGGCGGCGGGACTGCTCCGGGACGGGGAGATCTCGTCCGTCACGATCCTCTGGCAGCGCTTCGTCAACATGCTTACGCAGGTCCCGGACCGGTTCGGGCTCCTGCCGATGAAGTCCTCGGGCGGCGGGGGGGATGCGTCGGACGCGCTCTTTCTGCCCGACCGGGACACTGTGCTGCGCGAGGCGGCACAGGCGTGCGTCGGGGCGGATTTCTATGCCCGCGTGCTCGAAGCGGGCGCCGGGAGCCAGGCCGCGACGCTCGTCACGATGCGGTCGGCCTACGACAACGCGGAAGCGTCGACGGCGGAGTTATCTGCCGACATCAGCCGCCTCCGCCAGAGCGAGGTGACGTCGAGCGTGATCGAAACGTCCGGCGGCAACCTTCGCGGCAGGGACGGAGGAAGCGGGAGAGGAGGAGAGAACCATGCTTAAAGACCAGGAAGGCATCATCACCCGCATCAACGGGCCGGTGGTGGACGTGCTGTTCGACAGCCTCGATCTGCCCGATATTTTCCATGCCGTGGAGATCCCCAGAGAGGGCGGCGTGTTCACCCTCGAGGTCCTTCAGCACCTGAACCAGCACGAGGTCCGGTGCATCGCCATGCAGCCGACGGACGGCCTCTCCCGGGGCATGAAGGCCGTCGACACGGGCGCGCCGATCTCCGTTCCGGTGGGGGCGGGCACTCTCGGGCGCATGACCAACGTGATGGGCGATCCCATCGACCGGGCGGGGAAGATCGAGGCCGACGAGCGCTGGCCCATCCATCACCGCGCGCCGCGCTTCACCGACATCGTGACGGCGAACGAGATCCTCGAGACGGGGATCAAGGTCATCGATCTCATGACGCCGTACGCGCGGGGCGGCAAGATCGGCCTCTTCGGCGGCGCGGGCGTCGGAAAGACCGTGCTCATCATGGAGCTGATCCGGAACATCGCCTTCGAGCACGACGGCTATTCCGTCTTCGCGGGCGTCGGAGAGCGTTCGCGCGAGGGGAACGACCTCTGGAACGAGATGAAGCAGTCCGGGGTGCTCTCGAAGACCGCGCTCGTATTCGGACAGATGAACGAGACGGCGGGGGCGAGACTGCGCGTCCCGCTCGCCGGACTCACCATGGCGGAGTATTTCCGCGAGCACGCGCACAAGGACGTGCTCCTCTTCATCGACAACATCTTCCGCTTCTCGCAGGCCGGCTCAGAGGTCTCCGCGCTGCTCGGACGCCTGCCCTCGGCGGTGGGCTATCAGCCGACGCTCGCCTCGGAGATGGGCAAGCTGCAGGAGCGCATCGTCTCGACGAAAAACGGTTCGATCACGTCCGTGCAGGCGGTCTACGTCCCGGCGGACGACCTGACCGACCCGGCTCCGGCGACGACCTTCTCCCACCTCGACGCGACGACGGTTCTGTCCCGCAGCATCGTGGAGCTCGGCATCTATCCGGCGGTCTCCCCGCTCGAATCCGCCTCCCGCATGCTCGCGCCCGACATCGTCGGAGAGCGGCACTACCGCTGCGCAAGAGAGGTGACGCGGGTGCTCCAGCGGTACAACGAGCTGCAGGACATCATCGCGATCCTCGGCATGGACGAGCTCTCCGCCGAGGACAAGGAGACGGTCCGGATCGCCCGGCGTGTGCAGCGGTTCATGAGCCAGCCGTTCCACGTCGCGGAGACCTTCAACGGCATCGAGGGAAAATACGTGCACACGGCGGACACCATCGCGGGCTTCGAGGCGATCCTCGGCGGCGAATGCGACGCGTACCCCGAGCAGGCGTTTCTGATGGCGGGGACCATCGACGACGTGCGCCGCGCCGCTGGGACGCAGGGGGAGGCGTGAGATGGCAGATTTGCCCGTCACCCTCACCGTATCCGCGCCCGACCGCGAGCCGATCACCGTCCGGTGCGACTCCGTGCGGCTCATCGTCTCGGACAGCCGGGACGGGCGGACCGTCGGCGGCAGCGTCGGCATCCGAAGAGGGCACATCCCCGCGCTCATGGCGCTCGCTCCCGGGAAGGTGCGCGCCTATCGGGACGGGCGGGAGATCTTCTCCTGCGAGACGTCCGGCGGGCTCGCGTCGGTCGGCGGGGACCGGATCGCGATCATGACGGACCGCTTTGACGGACCGGAACAACCAGAACGCCCATAACCATCATCATTCAGGAGGACAATATGGCAGACGCAATCATCAAAGGCATGCACGGCTGCAGCCGCGAGGACGAATATGTGGTGCCCGAGGATCCCCGCATCCGGGAACGGCTCGAGTGGTTCCAGGACCAGAAGCTCGCGCTGATGATGCATTTCGGCATCTATTCGACGCTCGGGATCTGCGAATCGTGGCCCCTCGTCGACGCGGACGCCGAATGGGGACGGAACGAGATCGACTGGGAAAAGGATCCCGAGGTCTTCAAGGAGCAGTACCGGAACCTCAACAAGTGCTTCTATCCCGCCCGCCTGCGCCCCGAGGTGTGGGCCGACGTCGCCGCGCGGAACGGCTTCCGCTACTTCATCTTCACGACGAAGCACCACGACGGCTTCTGCCTCTTCGATTCGCAGTACACCGACTACAAGACCACCTCGCCCGACTGCCCGTTCCACACGCACAAGTACGCGAACATCGCGAAGAATGTGTTCGACGCTTTCCGCGCGCGCGGGATCGCCATCGCCGCCTACTTCTCCAAGCCCGACTGGCACTGCCCGTGGTACTGGGCGCCGGGGATGGACAAG
>CACZSA010000082.1 GCA_902783705.1 uncultured Ruminococcus sp. | reverse complement strand
TTGCCGTCCTGCGCCGTGGGTCCCCAGAGGCCGAGGGTGTCGAGCCCGGCGTGGTCGTGCGTCGCGATCACGTGGACCGTGCATCCGGTCTCAGCCGTGAGATCTGCGAGGGCCTCCCGCACGCGCGCGACGGTATCGCTCCCGAGGCCCACGCAGTCGACCGAGACGATCGCCGTGCGGCAGTCTCCCGCTTCGAGCCACAGGGCCGTCGCCCGCTGCAGGTCCCGGATCTCGGTGATCTTCCAACCGTTGTGATACCCGGCGATATAGAGCGGTCCCTCGTCCGGCACGGGGATCTCGGCGTACGCACAGCCCGCGGTCCACTGTCCCCCGCCGGATGCCTCCGTGATGATCGGTCCGCCGCCCGCGCATCCCGCGCAGAGGAGAACGAGCATCAGCGCGGCGTATCGGGTCAGGCAGCGTACAGTTCTTCTTTTTTTCATCGGTTTTCCCTTTCCCATGATCCGTCATCCAAGCGCGTCGAGACCGCCGCTCATCGCCGTCTTCACCAGGGGCCGCAGGACGTCGAAGAAGACGATCCCGTTCACCCGGGCGGAGAGGACGGCGGTGAAGAGGCCCATGAGGATCAAAATGACCGCCGGAAGCAGCCAGATCTTACGTTTCTTCATCCGCATCGCGCTGAACACCGCTCCGGCCGCGCAGACAAGCGGCGCCCACGGTACGGGCACGATCTCCGCCTGCCGCAGGGCCGAAAAGATTTCCGCGAGCGCGGGACTCACGCGCGACAGGGGCACGTCGAGCCGCCGCACGCAGAATACGCCCGCCGCGCAGAACAGGGCGCACAGGACCGCAGTCGCCGCCGCGGCGCAGAGAGCCCTTCCCCATTGTTTCATCGCGTCACCCCTCCCATCCTCGATCTCTTCCCCTCCATTATATCATCTCCCGCTGTTTTGTCAATCCGTCCGAGGCATCCCGGCGCGATTTTTCGCGAAATTTTCGCCTCCCCCTTGACAAACTCCGCCGAATGCGGTATAATTCCCACAATGGCTATGACGGAGAGGGCGGCTGTGCCCTTCGTCCCAGAGAGGCGGCGTCGCGCGGGATCCCGGTTTCGCGCAGGGTGCGAGCCGCTGACGAAAAACAGCCCGCTGTAGCTCCCAAGCCGGAGGAAAGAACGCGCCCCGTGCGTCAGTAGAATCCTCCCGCGCGGCTGCGTGAAACGCCAAAGGCTTGTCAGAGCCTGAGCGGCATACCGGATCATCCCCGGGTGCAATTTGAGTGGTACCGCGGACGGCGCAATGCGTCCTGTTCGTCTCAAAGGACTTGATCTTTGGGGCGATTTTTTTGTCCCCGACAAGGAGGAATCCCCACCATGCAGACCAACCTCACCGGCCTCGAATACCAGATCCGCGACATGGCGGCCCGTATCGCCGAGCTGCGGCAGATCGAAGGCTACACGACCGCCGAGATGGCGGAGAAAACCGACGTCACCGTCGAAGAATACGAGAGTTCCGAACGCGGCGAGCGGAACCTGACGTTCGCGTTCATCTACCGCTGCGCCCTCGCCCTCGGCGTCGACGTCACGGATATCATCGAAGGCACGTCCCCGACCCTCGCGGGCTACACCGTCACGAAGAAGGGCGCGGGGCAGGTCATTGAAAAAGCCCACGGCATGACGTATCACTCGCTCGCGGGCGCGTTCAAGAACCGCATTTCCGAGCCGCTCTACGTCGTCGCGGAGTACACGCCCGGCGCGGAGAGGCGCGACATCGAGCTCACGACCCACGAGGGCCAGGAGATCGACATCGTCATCAAAGGCGCCCTGAAGGTGCAGGTCGGCGGACACCGCGAGATCCTGCACGAGGGAGACAGCATTTACTACGACAGCGGCACGCCGCACGGCATGATCGCGGTCGAGGGCGAGGACTGCCTCTTCTACGCGATCGTCCTCAACCCCGCCCGGAACGCGAAGGGCGAGGCGGAGCTTCCCGAGTTTTACGAGCACGGCAAGCTGATCGAGGCCGCCGGTCCCGCGCCGGAGGTCCCGCTCACCGAGGAGCGCATCTACCGCCGCTACACCACCGTCGTGAAGGACGAGAACCGCACGCCGGTCAAGATCACCTTCAAGAACACCGAATCCTTCAACTTCGCCTTCGACCTCGTCGACGAGCTCGCGAAGAAGAAGCCGGACAAGCTCGCGATGCTCTGGGTGGCGAACGACTGCGAAACGGAAAAGCGGTTCACCTTCTCCGACATGTCCCGCCTCTCGAACCAGTGCGCGAACTACTTCAAGTCCCTGGGCATAAAAAAGGGCGACCGCGTGATGCTCGTGCTCAAGCGCCACTGGCAGTTCTGGTGCGCGATGCTCGGTCTGAACAAGCTCGGCGCCGTCGCGATCCCGGCGGTCAACCAGCTTCTCGAGCACGACTTTGAGTACCGCCTCAAGGCCGCGGGGATCACCTCGGTCCTCTGCACCGCCGACGGCGACACCGCCCATCAGCTTGAGCTCGCCGACGCGAAATGCGGCTGTCTCGAAAACAAGATCATCGTCAACGGCACGCGCGAGGGCTGGCGGACCTTTGACGAGGAATACAAGCTCTTCTCGTCCCACTTCGAGCGCACGGCGGACAGCCCCTGCGGCGACGATCCGCTCCTCATGTACTTCACCTCCGGCACGACCGGATACCCGAAGATCGCGGTCCACAACCACAAATACCCGCTCGGGCACTTCCACACGGCGAAATACTGGCACTGCGTCGACTCCTCCGACACGGGCCTGCACTTCACGATCTCCGACACGGGCTGGGCCAAGGCGATGTGGGGCAAGCTCTACGGGCAGTGGCTCTCCGAGGCGGCGACGTTCGTCTATGACTTCGACCGCTTCGACGCCGCAAAGATCCTGCCCATGTTCAAGAAATACGGCATCACGACCTTCTGCGCGCCGCCGACGATGTACCGCATGCTCATCAAGGAGGACCTCTCGAAGTACGAT
>CACZSA010000081.1 GCA_902783705.1 uncultured Ruminococcus sp. | reverse complement strand
GGGATCGGATATGATATCGACGGCCTCCCATTCCCCGAGAACCTGCGGATCAGCCCGATAAGGCAGATCTGTTTCATCACGGAAATTGTATGTTTCAGATTTTGTGTGTACGCATGTGTCGATTTGACGATATACTCGGACGCTGTCATCCGACACTGTGTTGACGAATTTGTCCGCGATCCAGTCTGCTTTCATATACGTCTCGTCGCCATGCTTGAATATTTGGTATCGCTGGGGAACAATCACGTTAAAAGCATGAAGGATCATATAAATCGTTCCGTTTGTCCAAAAATACGTCCATACCTGAGCGCCGCCGGGAAGGAAGTAAAGATACTTCTGGTATACATCCTTCTTTGTCAGCTTTTCTTCTCCCATGAATCTGCCTGATGGATCCATATTTCCCACATAGAGCCATTTCCCGATCACGGGCGGATCATCTTCAAAAGTAATGTTTTTGATCTGCTCAGTAATGGGGATCAGGCCCATTTCAGAATCCTCACATAACCTGTCGATCTTATAGATTTGGTCCCTCGTTTTCTGAATGCTGTCATAGAGAGATTGTTTCTTGTCTTCAAGAATCCGGTACTGTTCCGTGATCGGAGCATTGATATAAAGCTTGATCTCATCAAGAGTCAATCCGGTTTTTTTCAGGTATTCGATTCTCTGGAAGATCTTTACTTTTTCAGGAAAATAATACCTGTATCCCGAAGAATCCTCAACTTTGTCGGCCTTAAGCAACCCGATTTTGTCATAATATCGCAGAGTCTGGACGCTGACATTGCAGATCTTTGACATCTCACCTATCTTGATCATCTCTCGCTCCTCCGATTTTCTTTATTATAACACTATAGTAGACTATAGAGTCAATGTCCTCCGTCTCAATTCATAGAAAATTAACAATCTCAATCTAAATCTATATGTAATGGATAATAATTTGGCCTGTTGTAAATCAACCAATCCAGGACCGACGTTGGATCATATTTTCCCACCCCTATCATACCACAAGCCCGTCGAAAACGCAATCACCGCGATGTCTGCCTCCGCTCAACCAAAGGTTGTCCTCCCGACCTCCCCGCAACTTTTTCGTGAATTTTCGCCCCATCTCTTGACCCCGCATGACCGGTGCGGTATAATGATATGAGAAGGAAAACGGTAAATCCGCTTGCGGGAGGTTTTCATGCCGCGCTATGACAGTCTGATCTTCGACCTCGACGGGACCCTCTGGGACGCGTCCGCCGTCACCGCCGAAACGTGGCAAGAGGTCCTCCGCCGTCATCCGGACGTGAAGCCCGCCCTGCCGCTCGACCGCGACGCCGTCTGCCGCTATATGGGCCTGACCAATGAGGAGCTCGCCTCGGTTTTCTTCCCCGATCTGCCGTTTGACGCGGCGTTCGGGCTGATGAACGAGAGCTGCGCGCTCGAGAACGCATGGCTGCCCGAGCGCGGCGGGACGCTCTATCCGGAGGTCCCCGAGACCCTCGCGCGCCTCGCGGAGATGGGGTACCGCCTCTTCGTCGTCTCGAACGCGCAGGACGGCTACATCGAATCCTTCCTCACCGCGCACCGCCTGTGGGACCGCTTCGAGGACTACGAATCCTCCGGGCGGACGGGCATGGACAAGGCGGCGAACATCCGGGCCGTCATCGAACGCCGCGGTCTTGCATCCCCCGTCTATGTCGGCGACACCGTCAGCGATGAGCGCGGCGCGCACGGAGCGGGGATCCCCCTCGTCTACTGCCGCTACGGCTTCGGCGAGACATGGGGCCGCGGCCGCGTCACGCAGTATGAGTACGCCGTCGACCGCTTCGCCGATCTTCCCGCCCTCCTCGGATCCCCTGCCAGCGACTGAAATTCATCTCCGAAGGAATTCACCATGCAGTATCACAATTTTCACACCCACACCCGCTATTCCGACGGACACGACACCCCGCGCGAGATGATCGAAGAAGCCCTCTCCCGCGGCTTCACCTCCCTCGGCTTCTCCGACCACTCCTTTGCGTGGTTTGAGTCCTACTACTCCATGTCGGAGGAGGGAACCGTCCGCCAGTTCCGGGAGATCCGGCAGCTCGCCGACGAATACCGCGGCAGAATCCGGATCTACGCGGGCATCGAGCTTGACGGGGAAAGCGCCATCCCGACGCTCGACTATGATTTCATCCTCTCCTCGGTACACGAGGCCGTCCGTCACGGGCGTTCGTTCCCGATCGACTCCGGAAAGGAACAGCACCTTGCGCTCGTGCGGGAGCTCTACGGCGGGTCCTACACCGACTTCACGAAGGATTATTACATGCGCCTGACCGAGCATGTCATCCGCAACAGGACCGATATCGTCGGACACCTCGATCTTCCGACGAAGTATTCCACCTGCCCCGAGGACGATCCCCGCTACCGCGACGCGGCCATCGAGGCGGTCAGGGAGATCGTGAAGCACTGCAAGGTATTTGAGCTCAACACCGGGGCCATCGCGCGGGGACTGCGGACCGTACCGTACCCGGCAGCCTTTCTCCTCGATGAGATCAAGGCGCAGGGCGGGGCGATGATCGTCAATTCCGACTGCCACTACCGCGCAAAGCTCACCTGCTGGTTCGACGAGGCCGAGGAATACCTCGCGGCGCACGGATTCAGGCGGTTCGACAATCAGCGTCTGAACGACCGGATCGACGGCGTGACGCTGTGGAAGTGAGGCGGCGGATGGACTATTCGGCTCTCCCGAAGAATGTGTATTCCGGGACATACAAAGCCGGGCATTGTCAGGGCATCGCGGTCGATCTCTGCCGCGGGTTCATGTATTATTCCTTCACGACGGTCTTTGTGAAGACGGACCTTCAGGGGAACTTCATCGGCTCCGTGACGGGGCTCTGCGGGCATCTCGGGTGCATCTCCTTCAACCCGGACGACGGGCGGGTCTACGGCTC
>CACZSA010000080.1 GCA_902783705.1 uncultured Ruminococcus sp. | reverse complement strand
TTGATCATTATACTATTGTTGACCGACGTTGTCAATTACCTTGCACTTGAGACAGAAGGAGGCGCTTCCTTACGAAGTGCCTCCTTCAAGGGGCCGCCCCTGTTTTGGAGATCATTCCTTTCCGAGATCCTCGTAGCCGCGGATGACCTTTTCGTAGACCTTCGTCGTCATTTTGAGGTTCTTCTTGATGTACGACGCGATGTCGGTGCTCTTCGCGTTCATGAGGTCCGGGAGGATATAGAGGAAATTCGACTGGTTCGAGAAGTTCAGGCCGAAGTCATAGACGCTGTTGTCAAAGATGATGTCGAGCATCTGCCGCGTCTCCTCGTGCCGCGCGATCTTGCCGTCGAGGAGGTAATCGAAGTACGCCGGGAGGACCTGCTTCTTGCTCTCATAGCCAAGCTCCTCGGAGACCATGCCGACCATCGCCGTGTCGCGGCAGGAGACGGGAACGCACTGGAGCCCGGTCCAGTTGAGGGAGACGTACTCCTCCTGCTGCTCGTCGAACTTCGGGAACGGAATGATGCCGTAGTCCACCTCGGTGGTCCGGTACTGCTCCATCGAGCTGAGGGAGAGGAAGTAGAACAGCGCGTGATAGGTCTCGAAGGGGATGTAGCGGTCGCCGACGCTCGAATTGAAGAAGGCGCGGTCCCCCTCGCAGAGGAGCTTGTAGAGCTTTTCGATCACGTTCGCAGCCCGCTCGGTCTGGAGCGCGACCTGCGGCGATCCGTCGACAAACTCCGCGACGTACTGGTCGCAGCCGTACATGAAGCTGATCATCGGCCAGCCGTTGTTTCCGATGACGCCGAACTGGTCCTTCGCGGTCATTTTGCCGTCGCCGTTGAGGTCGCGGATGACCTGATCGCACATCGCGCTCATCGTGTCGAGCGTCCATGTGCCGTCGAGGACCGTGTCGTAGATGTTCCCGATGTTCGCGTCCGTCGCGATGTCGTTGTTGAACCAGATCACGTTCGGGTCCGCGATGAGCATGTCGCTCGCGGCAAAGGGCGTGACGCCGCCGATGGTGAGCTGTTCGAGGATCGACTGGTTCCAGTAGGGCTTCGTCAGATCGACGTAGGGGATCTTGTTCCAGTCATACACGAGGTTCCCCGTGAGGAGCCCCTGCAGGCCGTTGATGCAGTGCGTCACCGCGAGGTCGTAGGTGGAGTCCCCCGCCGTGACCGCGCTCTTGACCTCCTCGAGGATCGTATCGATATAGCCCTTCGTGACGAAGGTGATGTCGACGTTCAGGCGCGAATTGACGGCCTCCGTGCGGTTGACCATCGCGTCGTTGATGACGTCGCCGTTCAGCTCGTCGGCGTTGAGGTAGAATTCGTACAGCGACCAGTTCGGGTAGATCACGGTGAACGCCGCGCCGCCGAAATCCGCGTCCTCGGGGATGTCCGGCGCGGGGATCGCCTCGTCCTCTTCGACGGGGGCGGCGGTCTCCTCGGGCGTCGGGGTGCTCGTCGGCGCGGAGGCGGGCTCGTCCGTCCCCTTCTGCGTCGCCTCGGAGCATCCGGCGAAGAGGAAAAGGAGTGCCAGCGCGAGGCACAGGCTCTTGCGGATCGTCTTCATGGGAAAACCTCCTTTGTGTTTCCGAATTGCCGGGATCGTTTGTCCCATTATAGCAGGAAAAGAGAAGCCTGTCAAGAGAGAGCGGCGCGGAGTTTTCACAAATCTCTCGCAAAAATTGTGGTATCCGCCGAAATGCCTTGACAATCCCCCGCCCGGATGATAGAATATTCACAGAAAAATCCATTCTGAATCCATTTCAAGGAGGCTTCCCATGCGCTTCCGCGTCGATCACGACCTTCACATCCACTCCACCCTCTCCCTCTGCTCCTCGGATCCGGAACAGAATCCCGCCGCCATCCTCGCCTACGGGGAGGAGAACGGCTTCACCACCCTCTGCCTGACGGACCACATGTGGGATCCCGCCGTCCCCGGCGCGTCTGGATGGTATGCCGCGCAGCCCTACGAACGCACCCGCGAGGCCCTGCCCCTCCCGCAGTCGGAGAAGACCCGGTTCCTCTTCGGATGCGAGACGGACATGGACCGACACTGCACGATCGGCGTCTCCCCGGCGGTTGTCGAAGCCCTCGACTTCATCATCGTCCCGACGACGCATCTGCACATGGACGGCTTCACGCTCGACGGGCGCGAGGGGGCCGACGAACGCGCCGCGCTGTGGTCGAGCCGCTTCGACGCGCTCCTCGACGCGGATCTGCCGTTTTACAAGGTCGGCGTCGCGCATCTGACGTGCAGCCTGATCTGGCGGAACCGCTACCTCGAGGTGCTCGCGCGGATCCCGGAGGAGGAATACCACCGCCTCTTCGAGAAGGCGGCAAAGCGCGGGATCGGCATCGAGCTGAACTTCCCGGCGCAGCACATGGACGCCGAATGCGCCCGCCTGACGCTCCTCCCCTACCGGATCGCGAAGGAGGAGGGCTGCCGCTTCTACCTCGGGAGCGACGCGCATCATCCCGCGGGTTTGGCGGCGGCGAAGGCCAATTTCGAGACGATCGTCGACCTTTTGGGCCTCACGGAGGACGACAAGATCCCGTTCCTGACGGAGCACAGATCAAGATCCCGTTCCTGACGGAGCACAGATAAGGAAAAAACCGGATTTGACAGAGAAAGGACAAAACCATGATCGAAAAAACCGCAAAGTCCCTCACCGTGAACCTCGGGCATGAGACCGTCCGCATCGAGGCGTGGGGCCGGGGGATCCGCGTCCGCGCCGTGCCGATGGGACCGATCCCCGAGCATCCCTGGGCCCTCGACCTCACCCCGCCCGACATCCCCGCCGCCGTCACCGACTCCTCGGTTGAATGCGCCGGGATCCGCTGCTCGCTCGAGGGTGGCCGCCTGCGCTTCTTCTCCGGCGATCGCCTCCTCTTCGAGGAACAGAGCTATCCGTGGTCCCTCCACGAGCGGGCGAGGAACTACAAGACCCGCACGGGCAGCCCGACCTTCTCCCTCTCCGTCCGCTTCGAGGCGTACGACGGCGAGGTCCTGCACGGCATGGGCCAGTACCGGAACGCACGCTACAACCTCAAGGGATGCACGCTCGAGATGGCCCAGCGCAATTCGCAGATCACCGTGCCCTTCCTCCTCTCGAGCCGCGGTTACGGCTTCCTCTGGAACAACCCGTCGATCGGGCGCGCCGTGTTCGCCGAGAACGTGACCGAATGGCAGGCCGAGGCCGCCTCCGCCGTCGACTACTGGGTCACCGCCGCACCCACGCCCGCCGAAATCCTCGCGAACTACGCCGACGTCGCGGGTCACGCCTCCC
The DNA here is from genome assembly GCA_902783705.1 of uncultured Ruminococcus sp. Lineage (GTDB taxonomy): Bacteria > Bacillota > Clostridia > Oscillospirales > CAG-272 > UMGS1696. The sequence goes on along the minus strand of CACZSA010000080.1, from coordinate 197 downwards.
CGCTGCCCGAGAGCCTCCTGGGACTCTGGCAGTGCAAGCTCCGCTACCGCACGCAGGACGAGCTCCTCTCCGTCGCGCGGGAGTATCACCGCCGGGGCATCCCGCTCGACTGCATCGTCATCGACTTCTTCCACTGGATCTATCAGGGCGACTGGAGCTTCGACCCGGAATACTGGCCCGATCCCGCCGCGATGGTG
>CACZSA010000079.1 GCA_902783705.1 uncultured Ruminococcus sp. | reverse complement strand
GACGTACTTGCCGTCCTTTTCGGAAATCGCTTCCACGGGACATTCGCCAGCGCAGGTACCGCAGCCGATGCATTCGTCTTCGTTGATCTTGTAAGCCATGATGACACCTCCGTGTTTTGGGATACCTCATTGTATCACAGTTCCCACGGAAATGTAAAGTGGGGAGCGGGAAATATCAGAAAATTTACAAATAGTTAGCGCGCGCTAATGGTATCGGAGAAACCGCTTATCCCTGCTTCTCCGCCTTTTCCGCGCGGCGGGAGGCCTTGGTCGAGAGTACGGTCACGTCGTCCCGGTGATAGGTCTTCGTATCGTCGCCGATGCGGACCTTGATGAATCCGGTGAGCGGATGGATCTCTGTGACGTTGCCTACGCCGTCGGGCGTCCGCACCGTCGCGTCGACTGGAGGCGTGCGGGCGATCTCGGCCTCGTAGGTCTCGTGCTCGAAGCGGAGGCAGCACATCAGCCGTCCGCACGCGCCGGAGATCTTCGAGGAGTTGAGCGAGAGGTTCTGCTCCTTCGCCATCTTGATCGACACCTGCGCGAAGTCGGAGAGGAAGCACGAGCAGCAGAACGGACGCCCGCAGACGCCGAGTCCGCCGAGCATTTTCGCCTCGTCGCGGATCCCGATCTGGCGCAGCTCGATCCGCGTGTGGAACACGGAGGCGAGGTCCTTCACGAGCTCGCGGAAGTCCACGCGGACCTCGGCGGAAAAGTAGAAGAGCAGCTTCGAATTGTCAAAGGTGTACTCCGCCCGGATGAGCTTCATCGGCAGGCGGTGATCCTCGATCTTCTTCCGGCAGATCTCAAACGCCTCGTCCTCGAGCCGGCGGTTGGCCTCCCAGCGTTCGGTGTCCCGCTCGGTCGCGACGCGGATGAGGGGACGCAGGGGCGGGACGATCTTCGCCGCGGGGACGAATTCGTTGCCCGACGCCGCGAAGCCGTATTCGACGCCGCGCGCCGTCTCGACGATGACCGCGTCTCCGGCCTGCACCGTGCTCTGACCGGGCGCGAAATAATATACCTTGCCGCCGTCGCGGAACCGTACGCCCACGATCTCGACGGTCTCTTCCTGTTCGCCCCGCTCTTCGGGGACGAGGATTTCATTGTCCATAATCTATCTCCTGCGCATCGGCGCAATGGTTGTTCTCGGTTTGCCCGGCCTCACGCGTTCGCTGCGAGCGAGGTCATGACGAGGGAGGGGGTGACGTTTGAGGCGATGTCCTCCTCGGCGCGGGCCAGCTTCGCGATGAGATCGGCACAGCGGCGGAGGGGGATCTTCTTCGCGTAGGCGGGGAGACCGTCCTTCGCGCTGTAAAAGAGGAGCGTCCCGCCGCGCTTGTCCGCGATGATGTCGCGCAGAGCCCAGCGCGCGAGGGTGAGGATCTGACGGAGGCGCGCTCTGTCCTTCGCCTGAAGCGGCAGGGCCGAGGCGAAAGCCGCCGTTTCGGACCGCCTGCCCGCGAGGAGGAGCCGCACCAGCTCCGACGCGTTCCGGTAGTTTTCGAGCGCTTCGTCTCCGTCCCGGTAGAGGCTCTCCGCCATGCCGAGCGCGCCGTTTGCGAGATGCGCCGCCGTGACGAGCCGTTCGCGGTCCGGGTGCGGGAAGCGCGATTCGAGCCATTCCTCGATGAAATCCGGCTGGAACCGCTCCATGCGGAGGACGGGCGCGCGGCTTCGGATCGTCTCGAGAAGGAGCGACGCGTCCTCGCAGAGGAGGAAGAAGAGCACATACGGCGGCGGCTCCTCGAGGGAAAGGAGAAGCGCGTTCTGCGCCTGCACCGTCATGAGATGCGCGTCCTCGATGAAGTAGAACTTCCGCTCCCCGTCGTTCGGGGTGACATAGAGGGTCTCCTTGACCGTCCGGATCTCGCCGACGCCGAGGGTCGCCCGCTCGCCCCGGGATACGGTCAGCACGTCGACCGACAGCCCGCCGAGGATCTTGCGGCATGAGACGCAGGAACCGCAGGGCAGGGGACGCGACGGATCGGACCGGTTCTCGCAGAGGGAGGCGGCGGCGATGAGGCGGGCGGCGGTGTGCCTTCCGGAGCCGGGAGGACCTTCGAGTACATAGGCGTGCGCCGATTTTCCCGCAGCTGCGTCCGCCGCGAACACACGCCGCAGACGGTCATTGCCCAAAAGCGCAGGAAAAACGATCCGCTCGCTCATGTCGACCTCCGGTATTGTTAAAAACTGATTCAGTCTATTATATCATAATCGGGGCCGCTTTGTCAAATCCTATGGACAAGAAATTCACGGGGGAAGAGGCGAAAATGCGGAAAAGAACCGGAAACGAAGGAAAAAGAAGAGGACGGATCACGGCGGCGGCGACGGCGGTGCTCTTCGCGGCGCTCATCGGTGCGTCGGCTGCGGTCCGCGCGGAGGGGATCGGGACAAAGGCGCGTTCGGAGAGGCTCGGATACGAAGCCGAGGTTGAGGCGGCGGTACGGTCGCTCGGGGAGTGCGCCGGGGACACGGACGGGCTGCGCGCCTATCATCGGGCGATGACCGCATCGGAGCGGGCGGCAAGGGCTGGCGATGTCCCGGCGGCGGAGGCGTTCGCGCAGCTTGCGGAGACGATCCGGCAAAAGGGGATCTCCGACGCGCCGATCCGCGGGACGGTCGAAGCGTATTTCCGGGGAACGCTTCCTGAAAAACCGGATAACCGCAGGGCATGGTCCTCGCTTCCAGAATCCGTTCTTCCCGCGGGCGCGTCGGGGAAGGCGGAGGCGAGGGCGTCCTCGCTCGTCGGGGAAAAAGTCACGCTCATGCGGGAGACGGTGCGGGACGGAGATCGGATCCTCTATGCGGCCTCGAACGCCTATGTCCTCGTCGATCCGAGGAGCGGGGAGCTCGTCGAGTTCAGCCTCTCCCTCGCGCCGGGGGAGGATCTTCTCGATGCCGAAGCCTGCGCGGACGCCGCACGGGAATTCCTCAGCGAGGCGTGCCCGTCCGCCGTGCCGGATCCGACGGAATCCGTCGTCGATTTCCCCGATCCAGGCTTCGCGTTCGTGCGGTTTCCTGGGCTGGCGGCGGTGCGCGTCAAGCGGGACACGGGCCGGATCGTCGGGTTTGTCCGCGCGTGAATCGGACACAGGCGGAGAGCAGCCTCCGGGGGATTGACAAAGTAAGAGATTTGTTGTAAAATACAACTGAAAATCCGCACACGGGAGGCAGCCATGAAGATCTTTTACGACACGCTTCTGTATTGGTTCGAGCACGACGATCGTTTCCCGATCGACGAAACTTCCTTTTATTTCGAAGACGATCCCGAGCGGAAGGAACGTTTTCTCGGGTGTCTTCGACAGTATGAGAAACCGTACTGGGCGGGGTACTGCGATTTTCCGGAGGGTATGCATTTCAAGACGGCATCGGAGCTCTTTGAGGCCCCGATATGGGACGGAAAATCCATCCGCGACAGGTGGGAACAGATGGTCTTGTATGATATCGGAGGCATCTCCCGCGACGACTGGATGAACATGCACGGCAGCAAACTGTAAAGGAAACGCTGAAAACGAACAAAGCCCCGGAACGGCGGAACCACTCCGGGGCTTGTTTCACTTTTCGGGAAGTATGCTTATCTCCAGCCCTTCATCTTGCCGCTGTATTCGAGCAGCTTGATGAAGTGACCGCCGACGACGGAGCGGTGCTGGAAGCCTCTCTGCTGCGCCGTGACGGTGTAATACCAGTCGGTGGTCGGAACGCGGGAGAGGGTGCAGTTGTACGCCTTCCAGAGCGGCGCGACATACTCTTCGAAGTCGTCGCGGCGTTCGGCGAGGGTCGCGGTCCAGACGAGCCAGTCGGACTTCGTGTAGGTCTCGCGGTTGTCGAGCGGCATGCCGTAGGCGTTGATGTGGTGCTTGTAGGATGCAAATTCGGTCGCGAGAACACCCTTGTCCATAACGCCTGTGCCCATGAGCTTGTCCCAGACGATGTTGTACTTCATCGACCACGTGCCGGGGCGGTCGAACGCGAGGCGGTAGGAACCGTCGCCGTTTGCCGCGCGGACTGCCCAGCCTTCGGCCATTCTGCGCGCCTTTTCGATCATAGCCTCATAATCGGCGTCGCGGCCCAGCATCTTGTAGATCACGCCGAGCCCCGCGATACCCATGACGGCTTTGAGGGACAGGTTGCAGTTGTGCGCAAGGTGACCCGCGAAGTCGTCGGTGCAGAGCTGGTTTTCCGGATCGTCGCCGTGCGCTTCGAGGTACTTGACCCACGCTTCGAGGAGGTCGAGGTTTTCCTCGGCAAACTTCGTTTCCTTGTCCGCGATCGCGACGGTTGCCGCCATCACGAGCATGTTGCCGCATTCCTCGACGGGCATCTGATATTGCAGGGCGTTCTCCCCGTACACCTGACCGCGGACGAGCGGGAACTGACCGCAGTCGTGCGGCGCGAAGTCGAAGATCCATTTATCCGTGCGGGCATACTTGTAGATCGGGCGCATCATGCCGCGCACGAGCTCCGGATTGTACATCAGATAGAGCGGGATCGACGGATAGGAGACGTCGACGGTCGCTGCACAGCCGTTCGAGAAGCATTCCTTCGAGATCCAGAGGATCTGTCCGTCGTTGTCCACGGCGAGCTTGTGCGCTGCGATGGACTGGCGGTAGGAGATCTCGCAGATCTCGGCGTACTTCTCGCCGCCGGCACGGGTCGCGTCGAGGAAGAGCTTGTCGGAGAAGGCCTTGCAGCGGGCGATCAGATCCCCGCGGCAGAAGTCG
>CACZSA010000078.1 GCA_902783705.1 uncultured Ruminococcus sp. | reverse complement strand
CTTTGGCAGCGACGCGGTGAATCTGAGCCAGCGGATGAATTCCGGGCTGTCGAAGGAACAGATCCCCTCCTCTCTGTCGAAGAACGCACCGAGGCCGTAGTTCCCGAGCAGCACGCGGATCGCGCCGTCCTGAATGAGGCCGTCCGTCAGCTCCACTCCTTCCGGGAGAGTTTCTGCAAAATCGAGAAATTCCGCGAGTGTCCAGCTCGTCTTTCCGCCGAGGCCGCACGCTTCAAGCACATCGGGATGGACAAGAAGCGTATCGAACAGGAAGTAATTTGAGAGGCACCAGAGCCTGCCTCGATCGTCAAAGGCAGTGAGTACGCAGTCGAGGATCGATTCCCGGCTCAGCTCCGGGTCCGCATCGAGAAACGGATAGAGGTCCACATAACGTTCTTTATCGAGGATCAAATCGATCGAGGCGTCCTCGCCGGGTCTTCCGACGACGATGTCCGGAAAACAGATTCCCGCCGCCATATCGAGGGCCAGCCTATCCGAGCCAGCTGTGGCATTTTCAGCGGTGGCATAGGTGCTGTAATCAAGCAGCATGATCCGAGCGTCCGTGTGGGTCCTGTTGAAATCGGCGATGGCGTCCTGTACCACCTGATCCCAAAGCGGCCGGGAGATCGCGACAGTCAGCATAGTGACGTCCGCGAGATTCACCGTCCCGGCAGGCCGGCAGACAACGGGATGTCCGTCTTCGAGAAACAGAAGCCCGTCCGTTCCCGCGGGACCGATGAGTTCCACCTTGTCCGCGTTCATGGAGGAGTTGACATAATCGAGGAGGCATTCGGAGACGATCTCCCCTTTTTCGCCAATACGCGCCCCGAAGACTCCGCCCGACGCCGCGTAAAGATAGGCGTAGGGAGAATCGGTCTCTTCCGGGAAGCAGACAGCATGACGCGACGGCGGGAGGGGGATCTCCTCCATGCGTCCGCCCGTAGTTTTGTCGATCCCCGCGAGGATGGGACCCGAGGGATTTTCGGTGAGTACGAAGACCGTACCGTCCGCACGCATGAGCAGTTCCCCGCCGCGTTCGAAGCGCATGGATAAGATGCAGGTGAAGTCCGGACGGATCGCGATGACCTCGGTGAGCGTGCTTAGCCAGAGATCGCCGTTCGGATCCGCGAGAAAACCGTAGAAGAACGCATCTCCTCCGTCAAAGAGTGAGGAAAGAGCGGCGTCTGTCTCCTCTCCGGTTTCCAAATCGCGGCGGACGAGATACCGCTTACTTTGCGCTGTCCCCGGGTTCAATGTCTTCACATACCAGAGCGCGTCGTCGGTTCTGACAGCGTTTGAGAGCATCACGCGGGTGTCCTCCTCTTCCATACTTCGGAAGGGTTCGAGCTGATACGCCTTTTCCGTGAGGGTGCAGAGCGCGTACTCTGTGCCGTTGTTTTCGGTATGTCGATATGCCTCCGCAAAGATTGTCGCGGTCTCCGGATCGTATGCGATAGGTCCGCTTGTCGTCCATCCCTCCGGCAATTCGTATTCCGTCCCAGTCCAGACGTGTTCGAGTGCGCCGTCCGCTGTAATATGCTCTGTGTTAGAGGGGGTGTTTTCACTCTCATACCCATTCTCAGGCTTTCTGCATCCCGTCAAGAAGATCATCACACAAAGAAGGAATGCCGTCCAACGCTTAGTCATAAGCAGCTCCCGTTGTTTATTGATTTAAAACTTTTAGATCGATTAGGTTTAATTATAGCAGACCAATTCAGCTCTGTCAATACCTTTTTTTGAAATAAAACAAATCCGTCCCCGAAAAAGGACGGATTCTCTGTTTTCTTCTTGTTTACTTCCCGCTCTTCGCTTCTTCCTTTTTCTCCGGCTGCTTGAGCTCGAAGGGCTGGAGGAGGCGCTTGTTCGAGAGGCCGAGGAGGTAGGCCGCCCAGGCGACGAACAGGGCCGGGAAAATGTCGAGCAGGTGGATGATCGGGTTGATCGGCGAATAGGTCGCGACGATCCCGGCGTACATTCCCTCCCACAGAAGCGCGAGCGCGCGTCCGACGACGTTGACGTTCACCGCCCACTGTTCAGTTTCCTTGAACGGCTGGCTGACGATGATGAGCGCGGCGATGATGAAGTTCGGGATGTTCGCGAGGCACGCGATCCACAGACCTGTGAGCGGCCTGCGGGGCGCGCGTCCGGAGTCCGCACGGATCCGGTCCTGCCCGCCGTGCTCCCAGAGGACGTTATAAATGAGGTAGAGATAGAACAGCGTCGCAAAACAGCTGGCAAAAAGCCGCAGCCAGATCCGCTGACTCTGCGCCGCAGACGCCGCCATCACGAGCATGATGCCGAAAAAGGTTGCTCCAAACTGATTGATGAGCATTTTTCCGACATATTTACCGTTTTCGCTCCAGAATTCCTTCATAAACGCTCCGTGAAAAAAATGAAATACCGGTCGTCCGGGTCCGCTTGCCTGCCCGGTTCTCTCCGGTATGGGTCCGCTTCGTGCTTATTGTACCGTTTTTCCGTGTATAATACAAGTCTGCCCGTGGAAAATTTACAAAAAATCCACTAAAAACATAAAGATTGTTGTATAATAAAGGAGACCGAAACGGAGGTGTTCCCAGATGACCGATACAGAATTCCGCGCGCAGTTCCCTCCCCTCGTCCGGGACTTCGCGCGCTACAAGGACGTGGTACAGGGCTGCTCGCCGAAGACCGTGACCGAATACCTCTTCGATCTGCGGACCTTCTGCCGCTGGCTCACCGCGTCCCGGAACGGCCTGCCGACCGAGGGCGAGGAATTTGACGAGATCGACATCCGCCCGCTCGACAACGCCTTCTTCGCCTCCGTCTCGACCTCCGAGGTGTACGACTTTCTCTCCTTCGTGAAGGACGGGCGGGACAACGAGAACCGGGCGATGGCGCGCAAGCTCTCCGCAATCAAGCAGTTCTATAAATACTGCACCTCCCGGATGCACCTCTTCGAGAACAATCCCGCCGTCGACATCGAGACGCCGAAGATGAAGAAATCCCTGCCGAAGTATCTGAGCGTCGAGGAGTGCATGGATCTGCTCGGCGCGGTGACGAACGACACGGAATCGAAGACCCGCGAACGGGATTACTGCATCCTCACGCTCTTCCTCAACTGCGGGATCCGGCTCTCGGAGCTCGCGGGGATCAGCATCCCGGATCTCGACAAGGAGCTCCGTTCGATGCGCGTCATCGGAAAGGGCTCGAAGGAGCGGATCGTCTACCTGAACGACGCCTGCCGGGCCGCGATCGCCGCGTACCTGCCGATCCGGATGGAGACTCCGGCGAAGCGCAAGGGCGAGAGCGCGCTCTTCCTCTCCGGGCAGGGCAACCGGATCTCCGTCAAGACCGTGCAGTGGATGGTGAAGAAGTACCTCGGCGAGGCCGGGCTCGAATACAAGAATTATTCGACGCACAAGCTCCGCCACACCGCCGCGACCCTGATGTACCAGTCGGGGGAGGTCGATATCCGCGTGCTCAAGGACATTCTCGGGCACGAACAGCTCAACACGACGCAGATCTACACACACGTCTCGAACGAGCACATGGAAGAAGCCATGGCCGCCAATCCCCTCGCCGAAGTCATGCCGCCGAAGAAAAAGCGCATGAAGGCGAAGGAAGGCGGAGCGGACGGAGACGGCGAAGAGTGACCCAGGACACCTATTCCTTCTTACCTATTACTTCTTACTTCAATACGAGGAGGCTCTATGAAAAACTACATCCTTCATCTTGCCAACGCAGCGCCGCAGTGGGACAACGCGTCTCCCGTCGGGTGCGGCTCCGCCGGGCTCATGGTCTGGGGCGGCGTGGGCGAGGAGCGTCTGACCTTCAATGAAGAGTCCATCTGGGACGGCGGCCCCATGAACACCAAGGTCGACGGCTTCGCGGACAAGCTGCGCCACATCCGGGAGCTCTTCCTCGAGGGACGCGAATACGACGCGGACCGCTGGGCGACGGAGAACATGGGCGAATGCTTCAACCGCATCCGCGCCTATGAATATGCGGGTGACATCCGCGTCCGTCTGCATGCGGACGATGAGGCGGAGAACTACCGCCGCGACATCGACCTCACGGACGGCGTCTGCACGGTGGCCTATGAGCGGGACGGCGTCTCCTACAAGCGCGAGTATTTCGCCTCCTATCCGGCGGGCGTGATCGGATCGCGCTTCACCGCCGACGCCGCGTTCTCCGCCGGGATCCGGTTCCGCCGCGAGAACATCCGCCGGCTGACCGTGACGCCCGAGGGGATCGCCGCCGTCTGCGGGACCGCCGTGAACGACAACCGCTTCCTCATCAAGACGAAGATCGTCACCGACGGCGCGGCGTCCGTCTCCGAGGCGGGCGTGGACGTGAAGGACGCTTCGTACATCGAGCTCTACACCGTCATCGTCACGGCGTTCAAGTCCTTCAACCTCGTCAACGCCGCCGAGGATCTCCTCGACAAGACCGTCGCGGGCTGGGACGCGCTCAAAAAGGAGGCCGTAGAGGATCACCGGGCGCTCATGAACCGCTCCGATCTCTCCTTCCCCGCCGATCCGGAACTCGAAGCGCTTCCGGTGAGCGAACGCCTCGAACGGCTGAAAAACGACCCAGACGCGCGCGACGACGGACTTCTGTCCCTGTACTATGCGTTCGGCAAGTACCTGCTCATCGGCTCCTCCCGTCCCGGCACGCTCCCGGCGAACCTGCAGGGCGTCTGGGCGGACGGCCTCACCCCGCCGTGGAACAGCGACTACCACACGAACATCAACCTGCAGATGAACTACTGGCAGGCCGAGGAGGCGAACATCGGCGAATGCGTCTCCGCGCTCTTCGACTACATGAACGGCTATCTGCTGCCCGGCGGCGAACGGGTCGCGAGAGAGAATTACGAAGCCCGCGGCATGGTGGTGCATCACCTCTCCGACATCTACGGCTTCGCGGCGGCGGCAGACGGTCTCTGGGGACTCTGGCCCCTCGGCGGCGCATGGCTTGCCTATCATCTCTGGGAGCACTGGCTCTACACGGGCGACAAGAACTTCCTGCGCACGACGGCCTACCGCTATATCCGCAACTGCGCGGAATTCTTCATGGATACCCTGTTCGAGGGTCCGGACGGCTACCTGCACACCGGTCCTTCCACCTCGCCGGAGAATCTCTATCTGGACAGCGAGGGACGCCGGGTGAACCTCGCGATCTCCCCGACGATGGACCTCGAGATCATCGGCGGCCTGCTCGACTTTTACGCGGAATGCGAAAAGATCCTCGGGATCGATCCCGCGGCGGGCGAGAAGGCCAAGGCGTTCCGCGCGAGAATGGTTCCGCTCCGCGTCGGCCGTCACGGTCAGCTCATGGAATGGCTCAAGGACTACGAAGAAGCGGATCCCGGTCACCGGCACATCTCCCACGCCTTCGGGCTCTATCCGGCGGCGCAGATCACCCGCGCGACGCCCGAGCTCTTCCGCGCGATCGAGGTGACGCTCGAACGCCGGCTCGCGCATGGCGGCGGTCACACGGGCTGGTCCCGCGCATGGCTCATCAACCTCTTCGCGCGCCTCGGCAAGCCGGAGGACACGTACAAGCACATCCGCCTGCTCTTCACGAAATCCACCTTCCCGAACCTCTTCGACGCGCATCCGCCGTTCCAGATCGACGGCAACTTCGGCGGCGCGGCGGGCATCGGCGAGATGGTGATGCAGAGCCACGAGGGCTGCGTTTCCCTGCTCCCGGCGGTCCCGGCCTGGCTCGACGGCTCGTTTGAGAATCTCCGGGCGCGCGGCGGCTACACCGTTTCAGCTTCGTGGAAGGGCGGCGTCGTGACCTCCCTCGTCGTCGCGGCGGATCATTCCGGCACCGTGCGCATCCGCATCCCGGGACGCGAGGACATCCTCGCCGAGGTTTCGAAGGAGCCCGTAAAAATTCTCTGATTCCGCGCGTTTTTTGACCGGGGTCTCTTGCAATCTCTGAATGCTTATGCTATAATGACTCATATTCATACGCATCCCATGCGGACGTACAGGTATTTCAGCCATTTTACAGCGAAAGGAACACGCACCCATGAAAAAACGCATTCTGGCTCTTCTGCTTGCCGCGCTGATGCTCTCCCCCGCCCTCATCTCCTGCTCCGAGAAGAGCGCGGATCCGCAGAGCAATGATCCGGTCACAGCGCCTCAGACGACGGCGGATCCGGCGGCGAGTGAGGAGGAAGTCGACGAATCCCAGCTCTCGAATCTGGAGCTTCGCCAGCGCATCCCCGACAACCTCCCCGCGAACGATTTCGGCGGACGGGACTTCACGGTCTGCACCGAGGAGCGGAAATTCTACGAAATCTTCTCGGAGGAGCTGAACGGCGAATCGACAAACGACGCCGTCTACGACCGCAACATCCGCATTGAGGACCGCTTCAACGTGAAGATCGGCACCCTCGCCAACAGCACCCCCGAGAATCAGGTCATCACTTCCGTCACCTCCGGCACGCATGACTTCGATATCGTGGGCTTTGTGAACTACAAGACCTACACCCCCGTCACCTCCGGCGTTCTCTACAACTGGCTCGAGGTCCCGCTCGTGGATCTCTCCCAGCCGTGGCACAACCAGCTCGCGAACACCGACGCGACGGTCAACGGAAAGCTCTTCGGTATCGACTCCGACCTTTCGATCTCGACCCTGCTCTACACCTACGGCATGTTCTTCAATTATCCGATCATGGAACAGTACGGGTACAGCTCGGAAGACCTCTACAACCTCGTGTTCGAGGGCGTCTGGACGGTCGACAAGCTGAAGGAGATCACCTCCGGCATCTGGCAGGACACCAACGGCGACGGCAAGCACGATGAAGGCGATATCCACGGCTACGCGGTCACGAGCTCCGGCGTCAACACGCACGACGTCTGGCTCGCGGCGCTCGATATCTCCCCGGTTCTGACGGTCCGCGGCGAGGATGACTTTGAGGTCACCTTCTTCAACGACGCGACAGTCAGCGCGCTGGAGCTCATCGCTTCCCTCTACCACGAATCCGAGGGCAGCTTCTTCGATCCGAACAGCGACTGGCGCCACATCCCGACGCTCTTCGCGAACGGCAAGACCGCGATGACGCAGCTCTATTTCGGCGAGACCACCGAGTCCCTCACCGTGATGGAGGACACCTACGGCATCCTTCCGCTCCCGAAGTTCAACGAACAGCAGGAAGGCTACTACACGAACTGCTGGGACCAGTTCACGGTCTTTGCGGTGCCGCTGACCATCCCGTCTGAGGATCTCGAATTTGTGGGCACGGTCTACGAGGTCCTCTCGGCGGAATCCTACAAGACGGTCTTCCCGGCGTACTATGACGTCGCGCTGAAGAGCCGCTACTCCGCGGAACCCGCGACGGCGCAGGTCGTCGACCTCATCATGGCGGGCCGCAAGCTCGACTTCACCTTCCAGTTCGGCGAAAAGCTCTCCCGCCTGCCGTATCTCTTCCGCGACATGGTCGTGGCGAACGACACGGCGGTGGCGTCAAGGTACAAGAAGATCCAGAAGAGCCTGAACAAGCAGATCCAGTCCTTCATGAAGATCTACTACGGCGAATAATCGAATATCCATACGGAGAAGGAGCCGCGTCAAAACGGCTCCTTTTCGCATGGTTACACCTTCCGCGCGATCTGGCGGCGCAGGCGTTCGATCGTGCGCTTTTCGAGGCGGGAGATGTAGGACTGCGAGATCCCGAGGACCTCGGCAACCTCCTTCTGCGTCATCTCCCGCCGCCCGCCGAGGCCGTAGCGCAGCTCGATGATCTCCCGCTCCCGCTCGTCGAGGGACGCGACCGCCTCCCGTACCGTCCGCGCGTCCTCCTCCCGCTCGAGCTCCGCGCCGATCGGACCGTCGCCCGATTCGAGCACGTCCGAGAGGGAGAGCTCCCCGCCGTCCCCGTCCGAGGTGAGCGGCTCGTCGATGGAGAGGTCCCCACGGTGCGGCGCGTTCTTGCGGATGTGCATGAGGATCTCGTTCTCGATGCACCGGGACGCGTAGGTCGCGAGCTTGATCCCGCGGTCCGTCTTGTAGGTGTTCACCGCCTTGATGAGCCCGATCGTCCCGATGGAGATGAGGTCCTCGATCCCTGTCCCGCAGGTCTCGAATTTCCGCGCGATGTACGCGACGAGCCGCAGATTGTGCCGGATCAGCGTGTCCGCAAGGCTCCGGTCCTCGTCGAAGCGCGAGAGGATCTCCGCCTCCTCCTCGGGCGTGAGCGGCGGCGGCAGGGCCTCCGGACCGTTGATGTAATAGACCTCCCCCTCTCCCCGGAACGCCTTTGCCACCCGCTCGGCCGCCTCCCGGATCGTCTCCATGATCGTCATGATCTCCGCCTCCTTCTTTCTTGATTGTCCATTTCATTCCGGCACGATCGCCTCCGCGCCCCCGTAGCTCCCGGGCTCCGGATCGAAGGCGACGACAGCCTCCCGCTCCCGCCCGCCGATCTCGAGCCGATCCGGCACGACGCCGAGGAGCACCCTCTCCCCGCCGATCCCCGCGAGAGGAACCGCCCGGATCCTCAGCGTCGGATCGGCTGAGCGGACGTGTTCCGCAAGGGATCCCGCCGCCCGCTCCTTCACGAGGACCACCGGAAGTCCGCCGATCGGTTCCCGCGCGATGCAGCCGGAATCGCACAGCGCGGTCGTCTCGATCCGCTCCCCGCCCGCCGTGAAGCAGAGCCGCACCGTCCTCGCCGCGCTCCGCGTCCGGTGAAAGCGCGAGAGGATGAGCGAGGAGAAAGCGGAGAGGATGAGCGCCGTCGGGAACCGATCCTCGCCGGGGAGAAAGACGGGCGTGCCGAGGCGCATGAAAAAGGTCACGATCCCGCCGAGCATGGCGCCTGCTCCCCAGACGGTCACGCTCTCCCAGAACATCCGCCCGAATCCTCCCGCGCGTCCGTAGGCGATCCGCGTCATTATGCAGGAGACGAGGACTCCTATAATGACCTCGGCGATCCGGGGAGGGGACCATGCCGTGAGGAGAACGCCCGCGAGTCCGCCGAACGCCGCCCCGAGGAGGAGCCTCTTCTTCCGGAGCGGCTTTTTCATCGCGCGTCCTGCGAGGCTCAGCGTGAGACAGTCCATCGCGAAATCGATGAGAAACAGGATATCCGCGTAAAACCCGATACGCTCACCTCCCGGAACCATTATAGGACGTCCGGAGCGCGGTTTGTGTCGCTCGGGCGGTGCGGGCGCTTATTTCCGCTTGACATTCCCACCGGCACGCAGTACAATAATCTTAAGAAAATCTTAATCGGTTTGCCCCTTTCAATTTAATCCCCGTTTCTGCTATACTGGTACCATCAACCCGAAGGAGGGATCCCATGTACAACATCCTGATCTGCGACGACGAGCCGGATATCGTGAACGCGCTGAAAATCTACCTGAACGACCCCGAATACCGCCTGCTCGACGCCTCGAACGGGCAGGAAGCGCTGGACATCGTCTCCCGGGAGGACGTCCACCTCATCCTGCTCGACATCATGATGCCCGCCCTCGACGGGATCACCGCGCTCGCGAGACTGCGGGAGACCTCCAACATCCCGGTCATTTTCCTCACGGCGAAGAGCGAGGACACGGACAAGATCCTCGGCCTCAACGTCGGGGCGGACGACTATGTCACCAAGCCCTTTTCGCCCCTCGAGGTGACGGCGCGGGTGCGGTCCCAGCTGAGGCGGTACATGCTCCTCGGCGGACGGGACGGCGTACAGACCCGCGAGACGGCGACCATCGGCGGGATCGAGCTCGACGACCGCGCGAAGACCGTGACGATCGACGGGGATCCCGTGAGCCTCACGCCGATCGAATACGACATTCTGAAGCTGCTCATCACGCATCCCGGGCAGGTGTTCTCCCCGAAGGAGATCTACCGCGAGGTGTGGCACGAGGATCCGCTTGGAAGCGACAACACGGTCGCCGTGCACATCCGGCACCTGCGCGAGAAGATCGAGATCAACCCCGCCGAGCCGCGGTACCTCAAGGTCGTGTGGGGCCAGGGGTACAAGATGGAAGGCAAGAACTGAAAGGAGCATTACGATGGATCATGCAACCTCCCGCGGGATCGGGAAGAAGACGGTGGTGTTTCTCCTGATCCTGTTCTGCGTCGCGCTGACGGCACTCTGCGTCTTCGGCGCGTGGTTCTTCTATTCGGAGGAGTTCTACACCACGCCGAAGGACATGCTGCTCGAAGATTCCGACTACAATATGATGCTGAACAAAGCGTTCAACATTGCATATCATGCGTTTTTCCCGGATGATTACTCCTCCCGGTATAATCCCGAGATCCGGTACAGCGGAAAGAACACCAATCTCCGCTATGTGCTCGTCTCGGAGGACGGCGAAATTCTCTCGTCCAACGAGGAAGGCTGGGGCTTAACCGAGGATCCTGCATCCGCATTCGACGAGACCACGCCTGATCCGTCTGGAAGCGAGACGACCGCGAGCGATCTCGCACCGACAAAGGACGAGACGGCTGTCCCCGGCGGAAGCACCGAGCCGTATTCCGCCTATATGACGCCGATCACCGTCTACCTCTACCGTCATGGGAGCAATTCGTTTGTCGACGTCTCTCCAAACGCGGCGGGCGGGAACCGTGTCGGAAGCTGCACGGTCTGGTGCCGCGTTCTTCCGGGCACGCCGGTCGGCGACGAATTCCGCCTCGTGCATCTTCTGTACGACTTCCTTTATGCCGTGCGGTATGCGGTCTTCCCGGCCGGGTTCCTTGCGGCTGCGGCGGCGATCGCGCTCTATGTCCTCCTGCTCACCCTCTCCGGGCGGCGTCCGGGCAGCGACATGCTCTTCCCCGGTCCGCTCTATCCGGTGCCGTTCGATCTGCTCGCGGGATTCTGCGTACTCCTGTTTGTCGGCGCCGCGGTATTTATCGGTATTTTTGTGAGGGCCGGAACCATCATAGACATTCTCCTCGCCGTCTTCTTCCTCGCCTGCCTGCTCGTGATCTTCCTCGCCCTCTCCATGAGCGCGGCGGTACGGATCAAGGCGGGGACGCTCTTCTCCGGCCTGTTTGTCTGGAAATGCCTCGTCACCCTCTGGGAGATTGCGAAATGGATCGGGAGGACGGTCAAAAAGGCCGCTGCTGCCGTCGGACGCGGGATCTCGATGATCCCGCAGATCTGGAAGGTCATCCTGCTGTTCGGCGGATTGCTGTTCTTTGAAATCGTGGTGTTCGGCGCGTCGTATTCGGATATCGAGGTTTACTGGATCTTCCATCTCATCGAGGTGTTCATCCTCTTCGGCCTTGTCGTCTGGCGCACGGTGTCCCTGCGGAAGCTCGCGAAGGGCGGGGACGCGCTGGCCTCCGGGAATCTCTCGTATCACGTGAATCCCGAGGGAATGCCGCGCGACCTCAAAAAGCAGGCGGAGGCGCTGAACCGGATCGGCGTCGGGATGAACCGGGCCGTGGAGGAGCGCATGAAGAGCGAGCGGATGAAAACCGAGCTCATCACGAACGTCTCCCATGACATCAAGACCCCGCTCACCTCGATTATCAACTATACCGACCTCCTCTCGAAGGAAGAGCCGGAGAACGAGCGCGTCCGGGAATACACCGACGTGCTGACACGGCAGTCCGTGCGGCTGAAGCGACTGATCGACGATCTCGTGGAGGCGTCCAAGGCCTCGACCGGGAATCTCGACGTCTCCCTCGCGCCGTGCGACGTGTCCGTCTTTCTCGAACAGGCGGCGGGCGAGTACGAACAGCGGCTGACGGACGCCGGAATGACGCTCTGCATGGCGCATCCGGATCATCCGGTAACGATCCTCGCGGACGGACGGCGGCTCTGGCGGGTGTTTGACAACCTCATGAACAACATCGTGAAATACGGACAGCCGGGGACGCGGGTCTACCTGACGCTTGAGGAGATCAACCGCTTCGCCGTCGTCTCCTTCCGCAATGTGTCGCGGGATCCTCTGAACGTCTCGCCCGACGAGCTGATGGAACGCTTCGTGCGCGGCGACGCCAGCCGTTCGAGCGCGACGGAGGGGAATGGCCTCGGCCTCTCGATCGCGAAGAGCCTGACGGAATTGCAGGGCGGCGCGCTCACCCTCTCGATCGACGGGGACCTCTTCAAGGCCGTTCTGCACTTCCCCGTCGCCGAGTCGAATCCCCTGCCCGAACCCGCTCCTGCGCTCACGCTCCCGGACATCCGTCTCCCCGCGCGGAACGCCTGAACAGATACAAGGACCGCCGATCCCCTCCCCGGGACGCGGTCCTTTTTTTGCCGCATAAATTTTTACATTTTTCGCGGATAAATATACACCGTATGTCTTGACGAAACGGCGCGGAGACTGTATAATGGATTTATAAAAATCAACCGACCATCGTATGCCGATCGATTATAGAGAAGGAGTCCCCCATGAACCCTACCCAGCAGATTCTGAAGGAAGTGAAAAAAGCCGTCTCCGGCAAGGATCCGGTCCTTGTGTGGATCCTCATGGCGATCCTCGCGCGGGGACACGTCCTGCTCGAGGACATGCCGGGCGTCGGAAAGACCACCGCCGCGCTTGCGTTTTCCAAGGCCCTCGGCCTGACGTTCGGGCGCGTGCAGTTCACGCCGGACATCCTGCCCTCCGACATCACGGGCTATTCCGTTTATCAGCGCGAGACGGGACGCATGGTGTACCAGCCGGGCGCGGTGCTGTGCAATTTCTTCCTCGCGGACGAGCTCAACCGCGCGACCTCCCGCACCCAGTCCGCGCTTCTCGAGGCGATGGAGGAGGGACAGGTCACGGTCGACGGGAACACCTACCGCCTGCCGGAGCCGTTTTTCGTCATGGCGACCCAGAACCCCACGGGCGCGGCGGGGACCCAGCTTCTCCCGGACTCCCAGATGGACCGTTTCACCGTACGTCTCTCGCTCGGCTACCCGGACGCGGACGCGGAGTTTGAAATGGTCGAAAACCGCCTCGACGGCAATCCGATCGACGCAATCGCCCCGGTCGTGACGGCGGAAGGGCTCGCCGGGATGCAGAAGGAGGCCGCCTCGGTCTACATCAAGGAGGAGGTCGTGCGCTACGCCATCTCTCTTGTCGCGGCGACCCGTTCGGGCGGGCTGATCCTGCGCGGCGCTTCGCCGAGAGCCACCCTTTCCCTCGTCTCGATGGCAAAAGCGGCGGCCTACATGCGCGGACGGGATTACGTGATCCCGCAGGATGTGGCCTACGTCTTCCCGAAGACCGTGGAGCACCGCCTTCTCCTCGCGCCCGAAGCCCAGACGGCGGACACCGGCCCCGATCTGCTCCTTAAACAGATCGTCGCGAAGACCTCCGCCCCGAGGATCTGACCATGCCGCTCCGACGAATCGTCTACTTTCTCTTTCTGCTCTCCGCGGCGGCCTTCGCACTCTTTTATGACAGCTGGATCTCGACCGTGCTCCTGCTCGTCATCGCCGGCCTGCCGCTCCTCTCCTTCCTCCTCTCCCTGCCCTTTGCGCGCCGTCTCTCCGTCCGGATCGACGCACCGGAGACCGTCGCGCGCGGAGGGAATGCGATGATCCGCGTCTCCTTTCTCTCGAAGACAAGTCCCTGCATTCTCCCGGGGGAGATCCGGATCGCGCTCTTTGACCGCATGGACGACGCGCGGACCGTGAAGCGCTTCCGCACGCCGCCGTCCGGGGAGATCCCGTTCTCCGCGTCGCACTGCGGCGTCTGGCAGATCGAGGCCTCCCGCGCGCGCGTCACCGATTTTCTCGGCCTGTTCAACTTCTCCGCCGACCGGCCCGCGCCCGCCCGCATCTCGGTGATGCCCGTCGCCTCGCCGCCGGAGATCCTCCCTGACTTCACCGTGCTCCGGGCCGTCTCGACGAAGCCGAAGCCCGGCGGCGGCTTTGCGGAAATCCACGAGCTGAGGGAATACCGGCCCGGCGATCCCATGCGGACCGTGCACTGGAAGGTCTCCGCGAAGACCGACGACCTCATCGTCCGCGAGCCGCAGGAGGCCCTGAACTGCCGCGCGCTCGTGAGCTATGCGATGACTGCGGACCGGGACGACGCCGACCGGACGCTCGACACGCTGGCGTGGATATCGTCGGAGCTTCTCCGCATGGAGATCCCGCACACCGTATTCTCGCGGCAGGACGGCGCAGCGGACCGGATCGAATGCGCATCCGACCTTGACGCGCTGTTTCTGCGCCTCCTCGCAAGCCCGCTCGCGGACGGAGGAGAGGATCATCCGCTCCCCGCCGCAGACTGGCATTACCGCCTTGAAATCTGATTGCTGCTTATGCGAAAATCCTCCATTTTCAAAGGAAAAGCCCTCCGGCGGATCGCGGACGTCCTCATTGCGGCGGCCGCGGCCTTTGCCGTCGGGTTTTCCAATGTGCTCCTTCTGACCGGGTTCTTCGACATCCCTACGGGTATGTTCGCACAGACCTCGGCGCACGGGAGCATCCCGATCCTGTCCGGCCTCCTCGACGCGCTCGGGCTCGGGAACCGCGGGATCCAGGTGACGGAGTCGGAGTCGTGGCTGCTGCCCGTTCTGCTCTCCTTCTTCACGCTTCTTTTCGCCGCCGTCGCCCTCCTCCCGAAGCCGGGACTCTGGTATGCGGGACTCGCGCTCGCCGGAGCCGGGTGGATCGTGTGGCGTCGTGAGCTCCTTCTCACGGAATTTGAGGACCTCTTCTGGTTCATCACCCGGCAGGGCTCCGTGCGGCGTGTCCTCGGCTCCGTTCTCCCGGGGCTTCGGACCGCAGTGACCCGGAAGGGCAATTCGGTGCGGGAGGCGCTGCTCCTCATCGGGCTCGTCCTCGCGCTCCTCACGCTCATCCTCCTCATGCGGCGGCGCAACGCCCTCTGGTTCTCCGTGCTCAATATCCTCGGGACGGCCTCCCTCTGCGTCCTGATGCAGACCGATCCGCCCGGGCTGCCCTTCCTCTTTCTGCTCGCCGCGCACACGGCCCTGATCCTCACCTCCTGTCTGCGGAAACGCGATCCGATGACAGCGCGGCGGGTGCTCTTGTACTTCGCGGTCCCGGCGACGGCCTTCTGCCTGCTCTGCGGGTATGCCGGGAGTCGGTATGTGCGTCCGGAGTGGGCGGACACGACGGTGAGCCGGATCATGGACTTCGCGAACGAACAGATCCGCAGCACCCGGGGACGGAACGGGAACAGTCCCACGACCGCGCAGACCGCGGTGAACGAGCTGATCGGCGCGTATGTCTGGAACAGCAGTCCGACCTTCAGCTATGTCGCGCTCGCGGGTCCGCAGGCTGAATCCGACGTTCCCGTGATGGAGGTCTACTCCGACACGACGCGGACGTATTATCTGCGCGGCATGTCCTACGGCTGGTACGACGGCACCCGCTGGACCGCGTGGGAGAGCGTTCCCGGGGTCCGCGCAGACGCCCTCTCGACGAACGCCGCCCCGGAAGCGCAGCTGCTCGTCCGCACGTCGCGTCCCACAAGGGTCCTCTACCTCCCCTACACGCCGACCGAGCTGCCCGCCGGATCGAGTGCCTACTACGACGCCTATGTGCAGACGCAGGCGCGGGTCGACGATTATTCCGTCCTCTTCAAGCCGAACGCCTATTTCGCCCCGGTCTCCCCGGAATATTACAACGCTCTCCGGCCCGCATACACCTTTGTGACGGACGCAACCGCCGTGGAGCTCGCCGATATCGTCTCCCGCTTCGATCCGGAGGATCCGAACGTCGTCTATGAGGTGGCGAGCTACGTCCGGAACTCGGCGACGTACGACCTCGACACGGAGCGCATGCCGATCGGGGAGGATTTCGTCTCGTGGTTCCTGCACGACAGCGAAACGGGCTACTGCGTCCACTTCGCGAGCGCGGCGGCGGTGCTCCTGCGGCTCCTCGATATCCCGGCCCGGTATGTCACCGGATATCTTGTCAATGCAGTCGGCGGCGAATGGACGACCGTCACGCAGAGCGACGCGCACGCCTGGGTCGAGTACTTCGACGAGGGCAACGCGTCCTGGCGGATGCTCGAGGTGACCTCCTCCGTGGAGATCGACGAGGAGGAGGAAGAGACGCCCACAACCCCGACGGCTCCCCTGCCGAACCTGCGCGGGGACGACAATGCCTCCGCCCCCGACGTCCGGGACGAGGGCACGGGCGCAAATGCCCCCGCCGTCACGCGGAAGCGGATCCCCGCCGCCGTATGGATCGCCCTGCTCCTCCTCGCCGCGGCGGCTGCATGGCCCTTCGTGATGCGCCGGATCCGCCGGGCGGACTTCGAGCGGGGAGACATCAACCACCGGGTGATCGCGCGGTACCGCTACGCCGCATGGCTTGCCAAGGCCATGGGGACGCAGGTCTCCGCCCCGGTCCGCGAGGCCGCCGAGAGAGCGCGGTTCAGCTGTCATGCGTCGACCGACGAGGATCTCGCCCTCGTCGTCCGGGAGGCGGATCGGCTCACCGAAGAACGCAGGAGGACCTTGAATCCCCTGCGCCTCCTCTGGGTCCGGTACTTCCTCGCGCTATAAGCATTAAAAAGCCCGCAGAGCGACGGTTCTGCGGGTTTTGATTTTTGATTGGGATGAGGCCGGATCAGCGGATGAACTTCTCGAACTCAAAATAGCAGTTGAAATCGGCCTCGACAAAGATCTCGTCCCACGATACGCGGGCCATGGTGACGCCCAGAATGCTCTTCGCGTTCAGGCGGCGGTTGCCGTTCACGAGCGTGACGGGATAGGAGCACTTCGTCGCGATGCGGACAAACTCCAGCACGTCGGCCGTGGTCACCAGTTCGATTTTGTACATGTACTTGTTGTTGCAGATCATGGTTCTACCCTCCTTGGGGATGAAATGGCAGCGCGGATCTCGGGTTCTCCCGCCGTCCGGCCCTTATTATAGCCGTTTTTTCCGCGTTGTCAAGGGGGTCGCTTCAAGTTCTCCGTTTTGACGGATCTGCCAATAGAAAAAGCAAATCCATGAGCTGTTTGCACAAATCAAATACATTCGGTTTGTGCATCACGCACATACTTCGGGCACTCCGTTTTGGAACCCTTCAGGTGCATTCGGTCTCCGGCGGGAATGCGATGCCGCTCTGACGCCGGATCTCGTCCATGACGCGAAGGGTGACGCGCGTCGTCTCCTGCCACGGCTTCGGATCCGCTTCCCCGTTCACCGCGCGCACGAAATCGGCGACCTCATAGCGCATGTTGTCGCCCTCGCGGTCGGCGGTGAGGACCTGTTCCGCCTCGCCGCGGCGCCTCAGGGAGACCCGCTCCATCGTCGAGAGCTTGCCGAGCAGGACCGCGCCGTCCTCGCCCGTGATGACGGAAGGATTCGCGGACTCCGTGATCTTCGAATAGACGATCTCCGCCTGCATTCCGGGATAGGTGAGGAAGACCGTGCCCATGCCCTCCATGCCGTTTTGAAGGATCACCGAGCGGGCGTACACCGATTCCGGCTCGCCGAAGAGCATGACGCAGACGTGGACCGCGTAGCAGCCGATGTCCATGAGCGCGGCGTTCCCGAGGGCGGGATTGAAGGCGTTGAGGATCTCCCCTCTGCGGTAGCGGTCGTACCGGGAGGAATACTGGCAGAAATCGAAGCATGCGCGGCGCACGGTCCCGATCTGACGCATGGCCTCCCGCGCCGTCTCCACCGCCGGATCGTGGCCCGGTCGCATGGCCTCGAGCACGACGACGCCGTTCTGCTCCGCCGCCGCGCGCAGGGTTTCCCACTGCGCCGCGTTGAGGCACGCAGGCTTCTCGACGAGGACGTGCTTCCCGTGCCAGACCGCCATCATCGCCTGCGGATAGTGCAGAAAATTCGGGCTTGCGATATAGACAGCGCCGATCTCCGAGGAGAGAAAGTCCTCCATGTCCGTGTAAACCGCGGGGATCCCGTGTTTCGCGGCGAATTCCTCCCCGCGCTCCCTTGTCCGGGAATAGACCGCCGCGAGGGCGATGCCCTCCGCCGCCTTTACGCTGTCGCAGAGCCAGTCGGAGACAAAATTGGTGCCGATCACGCCGAGTTTCAGTTCGTTCATAGTGTCCTCCTGTCAGGTACGGTTCGTATGGATCTTGAAATAGGTGCTCCGGTACTGTCCGGGGGTGAGGTCCGTTTCCCGCCGGAACAGCCGCGAGAAGTAGCGCGCGTCGGAGAAGCCGGAGAGAGCCGCGATCTCCCCGACGGTGAGGGAGGTGGAGAGCAGGAGCCGCTTCGCCTCCTCGATCCGCGCGCGGTGGATGTGTTCGAGGACGGACGCGCCCGTCGTGCGGCGAACCATCGTGGTCATGTACTCCGGATTGTAGCCGAAATGCGCGGCGACCTCTGCGACCGAGCGGATCCCGGCGGCGTTCCCGCGGATGTATTCGACGATCTGCGCCGCGGCGGCCTGCTGTCCGCGTCCGGCATCCCCGCCCTCTCGCACAAAGGCGTCCGAGAGACCGAAGAGGATCTCCGAAAGGATCAGGCCGCAGACGCGCTCGCGGTAGGCATCCACGCTCCGGGAACGGTCGATCAGCGAATGAAAGAGGAGCCGGAACCGCTCCGGGGACCGCACCCGCCCATATTCCGGCAGAAGGATCCGGTCCGAGCCGCCCGCCGTGCTCTCCCCGAGGATGTCGTAAGCTGTCCGCTCCGCCTCGGCGTCCGAATCGAAGACCCGCTCGCCGCGAAGAAAGAAATGGCACCAATAGTGCGCAAGTCCCGGCGGACAAGGGGAGGTCCCGCGGTGACGGTATCCGGCGAAGAGGATCAGAAATGTCCCGGGCGACAGGGCGTATTCCGTCCCGTTCTGCTCGATTCGGTACTCCCCCTCGCTTCCGAAGAGGACGACATAGGTCCCGAGCTGACGGTCCGGATGTACGGCGCCGCCCTCGGGGGAGACAAACCGTCCGCTCGTGCAGTATTCCGCCGCGCAGTCTGCGGGAAATGTGAGATAGAGCATCTGCGGCGCCTCCTTGCCGGATCCGGTCCCCGATCCGCCAAAAGAGCTAAGATTTGTCCACACAATGTAAGATGCGTCCTCTTGTGTGAAATCCCGTTTTATGCTATCCTATGGGCGGAGGGAAACCTCATATTATCAGAATACATCAACCGCGCGGGCTTGTCAAGGGACTGTACGTAAATTTTCCGCCCGCCGGGCACGGGAGGCACATCATGGCGAAGATCCTCTGCTCCACGCCGCGTCCGATCCCCGCCGATATCCGGGACGTGACGATCACTGACGCCTTTTTCGCGCCGTTCATCGATAAGATCCGCACGGTCACGACGCCCGACGTCTTCCGCAAATTCCTCGCGGACGGCGCGGTCGAAAACTATGAACGCGTCGCGCGGGGAGAGCACGGCGGACACGCGGGACCTCCGTGGTATCACGGTCTCATCTGCGAGGTCATCCGCGGCGTCTCCGATCTGCTCGCCGTCCGGTACGATCCCGCCCTCGATAAGCAGCTCGACGGGATCATCGACGCGATCCGACGGGCGCAGGGGGAGGACGGCTGGCTCCACCCGTACGTCACGCTCGAGCGTCCGCATCAGCTCTGGGGCCTGAACGGCGGGAACGCCCGCTGGCAGCACGAGACCTACGACGCAGGATGCCTGATCGAGGCGGGCGTGCATCATTACCGCGCGACCGGGAAGACCTCCCTGCTCGCCTGCTCCGTGAAATGCGCGAACTACCTCGCCGACCGGATCGGTGCTCCGCCGAAATGGAACATCGTTTGCGAGCACTCCCTCGCCGAGAGCGCGCTCCTGTCCCTCGAGGCGCTCTTCGACGAGCACCCGGCACTGGCGGACGAGCTCGGGGCGGAGCGGGGGGAATACCTGCGGCTCGCGAAGTTCTTCATCGACAACAAGGGAAACAACGAAAACCGCCACCAGTTCCCGGCGTTCCTGCAGGAATATGCGCAGGATCACCGTCCGGCACGGGAACAGCGGGAAGCCGTCGGTCATGCGGTCCGCGCGACGCTCTTCTACACGGGCATCGCCGAGGCCGCGGCCCTCTCCGACGACGAAGGGCTGGAGAGGACGGCGCGGGCGATCTGGAAGGATATCGCCGAAACGAAGCTGCACATCAACGGCTCCGTCGGGGCGCACCGGGACGACGAACGCTTCGGGCAGCAGTACGAGCTTCCGAACAACGCATATCTTGAAACCTGCGCGGGCGTCGGGCTTCTCTTCTTCGCGGCGGCGATGTTCCGGCTGACCGGTGACGCTTCGGTCTGGGACACGGCGGAGAGCACGATCGTCAATCTCCTCCCCGCGGCGGTGTCCGAGGACGGCGTTCACTACACCTACGAGAATCCGCTCGAGAGCCGGGGAGGACGCGAGCGCTGGTCCTGGCACGGTTGTCCGTGCTGCCCGCCGATGCTCCTCAAGGCCGCGGGCGAGCTCCCGTCGTACCTCTTCGCACGGGGAGACGGGCGGATCTGGATGAATCTCTACATCGACGCCGACGCGCGGCTGGGAGACGCCTCCGTTTCGCTGCGGAGCGCCGGGGACGGGAAAATCCTCACGGTCGAGACGCCGCGGGAGACCTCCGTCGCGATCCGCATCCCGGACTGGGCGCACGATTTCACGCTCAGCCTGCCGCACACCGTCGAGCGCGGATATGCCGTTGTGAAGGTTCCCGCCGGACGAACGGAGATCGGGATCCGCTATACCGCAAAGCCCGTGAAGATCGAGGCGTATCCTTGGGTCGATGCGGACCGGGGACGGGTGGCGGTCAAATGCGGTCCGGTCCTCTACTGCTGCGAGAAGGCCGTGGAAAAGTGGGAGGACCTCGATCCCGTGCTCGCCGCCGATCCGCCCGTTCAAAATCCGGACGGCACCCTCACGGTGAAGACGGAGGAGGGGGACGCGCTCACGCTCATTGAATACCGCCGCTGGAACAACCGCGGACCGCTGCCCATGCGGATCTGGTTCCGTCAGGCGGGATGGCGCGGCGATCCCTGCGACCTCACGGGATGGGAGGGTCGCCTGTACCGCGAATGGAGCGCGGAAAACTGAATCATCCGACGGAGAAAAGAGTGCTCAACGCTTGCAAATAAACGAATGACATGCTACAATAAGGGGGAAGAAATCATGAAAAACGCGAAAGCCAGACCGCTTGCCCTGCTCCTCTCCGCGCTGATCCTCGCGGGGACCTGCCTCTCCTGCTCGAACGCCGGGGAGAATCCGTCCGCCGATCCGACGACGCCCGCGGGTTCCGGAGAACCTTCCGCAGCTGAGAAGGTGACCGTTCCCGAGACGGAACCCGCCGAGACGGAGGTCCGGGACGATCTCGGGGATTACGACTTCGGCGGCGCGGACTTCGGGGCGATGACCTTTGAGAACCAGAATTTCCACTACCGCGTCCGCGCGGACGAGATGGAGGGCACGAGCCTCAACGATGCGATGTACGATTCGACCGTCGCCGTTGAGGACCGCTTCAACGTGAAGATCGCCGAGATGCTCTACGCCGACTTCTCGAACACGCCGCGGGTGAGCGTCGAGGCGGGCGACACGGGGATCGACCTCGTGCGGATCCGCTGCACCGACGCGACGACGTGGTGGTCGAACAACCTGCTCGTCACGGCGGACAACGTGCCCGTCATCGATCTCTCGAAGCCCTACTGGGACAAGACGGTGAACGACTCGCTGACGATCGCGAATCAGCACTATATCGCGCTCTCCGCGTTCGATCTCTGCACCTACGACCTCACCTTCGCCCTGATGTTCAACAAGTCCTTCATCCCGGACTACGGCTTCGATTCGCCCTACGATCTCGTCCTCTCCGGCGACTGGACGATGGACCGGATGAATGAAATGATGAAGGCGGTCTCCGAGGACACGGACGGCAACGGCGTGCGCGACCGGGAGGACCGCTGGGGCTATGTCGCCCATCCGAAGATGGTCGCACCGGGCTTCTGGATCGGCGCGGACGCCCTCTCCGTCGAGAAGGACGAGGCCGACGTCCCGCACCTTGCGGTCGGATCGGAGAAATTCGTATCCGTCTGGGAAAAGCTGATCGATCTGTGCTACTCGGAAAACCAGTACCTCGGCATCGACGCGGCGGCGGATATCCCTCCGGAGGCGATCCGCATGTTCTCGGAGAACAAGGCGCTCTTCATGGATATGTCGTTCTTCTTTGCAGAAGAGCTCCGCACCATGGAATCCGACTTCGGGATCATTCCCTACCCGAAGTACGACACAGCACAGGATCACTACGCCACCCGCCTCTGCTACTACATGCCGACCGTCGTTCCGGTGACGAAGACCGGGGACGGGCTCGAGCGATGCGGGGTTATGCTCGAAGCGCTCGCCGCGGAATACTACAACCATGTGATCCCGGCATACTATGACGTCGTGCTTCAGTACAAGGTCGCCCGCGACGAGGAATCGCAGGGGATGCTCGACATCATCTTCGCCTCCCGCGTGATCGACATCGGCGACTCCACCCTCTGCGCGCAGCTCCGTGACGGCGCGCTCCGCAGTCTGTTCGAACAGAAGAGCACCAATCTCGCCTCCCTCGCGAAATCGCAGGGCAAGATCATCGACAAGACCCTCTCGAAGCTCCCCGGCGTCGGGGACTGATCAAGGAGACTTATGAACACCGAACTGTACGAAACCATCACCTCCCACCGCCACCGTGCGCTCCGCGTGACGACCCTGCCGGACCTCTCCGCCGAATACGCGGATAAGAAGCTCTCCCCCCGCGCGCGCATGTCGGACCGCTTCGTCCGCCTGATGGACGCGGAGGTCCCGCACATCCTGCCGGGGCAGAAGATCGTCTTCATGCGCACCGTCGGGAGGCCGTACGACTGCTTTACCGAGGACGAGTGGGCGGAGATCAAATCGAAGCACTTCATCCACGAGCTCGGGTACATCTCGAACATCTGCCCGGATCACAGCTTTCTTTTGAAAACCGGGCTCCTCGCGGCAAAGGATTTCGCAGACGAGTACGGACGGGCGGATATCGACGCGCTCCTGCGGCTCATCGAACGATACCGCGATCTCGCGCTCGCCGAGGGGCGGGACGACGTGGCCCGGGTGCTTGAAAAAGTACCCGCCCATCCCGCCGAGACGTTCCGGGAAGCCCTGCAGTTCTTCCGGATCGTGCATTTCGCGCTCTGGGCCGAGGGGAATTATCACAACACCGTCGGACGGTTCGACAAGTGGATGTGGCCCTATCTGAAGGCCGATCTCGACGCAGGGAGGATCACGAAGGACGAGGCATACGAGCTGCTCCTCGACTTCTTCCTCTCGTTCAACATCGACTCCGACCTCTACAACGGCATCCAGCAGGGCGACAACGGGCAGTCCATGATGCTCGGCGGGGACGACGGCGAGGGCGGCTATCTCTGGAACGACCTCACCGAAATGTGTCTCCGGGCGTCGGCGGAGCTCAAGCTGATCGACCCGAAGATCAACCTGCGCGTAAATAAAAAAACGCCGCTCTCCATCTATGAAGAGGGCACGAAGCTTACGAAGGTCGGCCTCGGCTTCCCGCAGTACTCGAACGACGACACTGTGATCCCCGCGCTCGTGAAGCTCGGATATGCTCCCGAGGACGCGGCGGACTACACCGTGGCGGCGTGCTGGGAGTTCATCATCCCGGGCAAGGGCATGGAGATCGCAAACATCGGGGCTTTGAGCTATCCGCTCGCCGTCGACCGCGCGTTCCGCTCCTCCCTGCTCACCTCGGACACCTTCGAAGACTTCATGTCCTCGGTGGAGCGCGAGATCCGCGCACAGGCGGAGGAGATCATGGCGAAGGTGCATGACCTCTGGTTCGTCCCCTCGCCGTTCCTCGATCTGCTCTACGGCGGACGGGATATCTCAAAGGGCAATAAATACAACAACTTCGGCATTCACGGTACGGGCATTTCCTGCGCCGCCGATTCGCTCGCCGCGATCCAAAAATACGTCTACGACGAAAATAGCGTCGCGAAGGAAGACTACCTCGCGGCGGTCGACGCGGATTTCGCGGGGTACGATGAGCTCCTGCATCGGCTCCGCTACGAATCCCCGAAGGTCGGATGCGGCAGCGAGGAGGCGGACCGTCTGCTCGTGCGGCTGACCGAGGCCTTCCACCGCGCGCTCGACGGACGCACGAACGAGCGGGGCGGGATCTGGCGCGCGGGCACGGGATCGGCGATGTTCTATCTCTGGCACGCGGCAGAGATCGGCGCCTCCCCGGACGGACGACGGAAAAACGAACCCTTCGCGGCGAACTACTCCCCCTCCCTGTTCGCGAAGATCGACGATCCGGTCGGCATCGTGAAGAGCTTCACCGCGCCGGACCTCCGGAAGGTCTGCAACGGCGGGCCGCTGACGCTCGAATTCGACTCCGGGATCTTCTCGGAGGAGGAGAACTGCTCGAAGGTCGCCGCGCTCGTGCGGTATTTCGTGCAGTCCGGCGGGCATCAGCTGCAGCTCAACGCCGTGAACCGCGACGCCCTCCTCGACGCGCAGAAGCATCCGGAGAAATACGAGCGGCTGATCGTGCGGATCTGGGGCTGGAGTGCGTACTTCGTGGAGCTCGACCGCGGATTCCAGGATCACGTCATCCGGCGGCAGGAATACCGTATGTGAGCGCAAATTGCCTCTTGCAAATCGGCATGGGATATGGTATGATGATTCTGCCATATCCCATTTCCATTTTTCGAGAGGCTGTATGAAAAATCCGATCCTCCCCGGTCAGTTCGCCGATCCCTCCCTCATCCAATACAACGGCAGATACTATCTTTATCCCACTACCGACGGATGCCCGGGATGGTCCGGGACCGTCTTTCATGCGTTCTCCTCCGCCGATCTCGCCGACTGGCGGGACGAGGGCGTCATCGTCGACGCCGCGGCGGAGCAGGTCCCCTGGGCTGTGGGGTCCGCGTGGGCGCCTGCCATGTTCGAGCGGGACGGACGCTTCTATTTCTATTTCTGCGCAAAGCGTCCGGACGGCGTCTCCTGTATCGGCGCGGCGGTGAGCGATTCCCCGGTCCGGGACTTCCGCGCAATGTCCGAGCCGCTCCTCACCCTCGATTTCGTCCGGTCGCGCGGGCTTGCCATGGGGCAGACGATCGACCCGTCGATCTATGAGGACGAGGAGAGCGGCGACGTCTGGCTTCTCTTCGGCAACGGCGCGCCCGCGATGGTGAAGCTGACGGACGATCTCTGCCATATCGTCCCGGAGACGCTGCGCCCCCTCGAAGGGCTCGACGATTTCCGCGAGGCGGTCGACGTGAAGAAGCGCGGCGGGATCTATCACTTCACGTGGTCCTGCGACGACACCGGAAGCCCGGACTATCACGTGAACTACGGCGTCTCCGATTCCCTTTTCGGCCCCGTGAAGACGATCGGTCCGATCCTCACGAAAAAGCCGGAGTGGGATATCCTCGGTCCCGGGCATCACGCCGTTTTCCGCGAGCCGGACGAGGATGTCTGGTACATCGTGCATCACCGCTTCGCGACGCCGACCGCGGCGTATCCGGGCTATCACGGCTTCCACCGCGAGGTCTGCGTCGAACGGCTCCGCTTCTCCCCGGACGGATACATGCTGCCCGTGGAGTACGAATCCCCGGCGAATCCCGCGGGCGGGTATCTCTTCGTCCACTTCACGAGCGAATGTCCGGACGGCGAGCAGATCTACTTCGCCCTGAGCCGCGACGGACTGCACTGGCAGGATCTCTCCGAGACGCCGATCCTGCGCTCGCACATCGGGATGGAGGGCGTGCGCGATCCCTTCCCCGTCCGCGATCCCGACACGGGCCGGGTCTATCTGATCGCGACCGATCTCCGCATCGACGCCGGGCTCGGCTGGGGCGCGGCGCAGTACGAGGGCAGCCGGGACATCATCGTCTGGGAATCGGACGATCTTCTCCATTGGAGCCCCGAGCGCGCCTGCACCGTCGGGATCCCCGAGGCGGGATGCGTCTGGGCGCCCGAGGCTGTCTGGGATCCGCGAAAGGGCTGCTTCTTCGTCTTCTTCGCGTCAATGGTGAAGACGGGGGACGAGGAGCCGAAGCAGCGGATCTACGCCGTCCGAACGAAGGATTTCAAGACCTTCACCCCGGCACTCCAGGTTCTCGAACGTCCGCGCCACGTCATTGACACGACAATTTTCGAGAGCGGCGGACGGTATTTCCGCGTCTCCGGGGACAACGCCACCGAACGGCTTCTCTTTGAGGTATCGGACACGCTCGACGGGGACTATACACCCGTCCCGTCCGAGACGCTCGCGAACCTGCCCGGCGTGGAGGGACCGGAATGCTTCCTCCTCCCGGACGGGAAGACGTGGTGCCTCATCGCGGATCAGTTTGCCGCGGCGAAGGGCTATCTGCCGATGGTGACGGACGCGCCGGGCGAGCGGGATTTCCGCATCCTCTCCCCGGAGGAGTACGACATGGGCGGGCTGAAAAAGCGCCACGGAGGGGTGTTGCGGATCACGGAGCTCGAATACCGGCGCCTCGCCGACGCGTACGGGATCACGGATTGAATATGCAAAAAAGAGAGGCTGACCGGCCTCTCTCTTTTGTTGTATTGTGGAAATCAATAATTCTCCGCGTTGACCTCGAAATAGGACTGCGGATGTGCGCAGACGGGGCAGATCTCGGGGGCTTCGGTGCCGACGACGATGTGTCCGCAGTTGCGGCATTCCCAGACCTTCACGGAGCTCTTCTTGAAGACCTCCTGCGCTTCGACGTTCTTGAGCAGGGCGCGGTAACGCTCTTCATGGTGCTTCTCGATTGCCGCAACGCCGCGGAATTTCTTCGCCAGCTCCGGGAATCCTTCGGCCTCCGCGGTCTTCGCGAAGTCCTCGTACATGTCGGTCCACTCGTAGTTTTCGCCGTCCGCGGCTGCCGCGAGGTTTTCCGCCGTCGAGCCGATGCCGTTCAGCTCCTTGAACCAGAGCTTCGCGTGTTCCTTCTCGTTGTCAGCCGTCTTGAGGAACAGCGCGGCGATCTGCTCGTAGCCTTCCTTCTTCGCCTTGGATGCGAAATAGGTGTACTTGTTGCGCGCCTGGGATTCGCCCGCGAACGCCGCTTCGAGGTTCTTCTCGGTCTGGGTCCCGGCGTAGGGATTCTTCTTCTCGGCGGGCGCTTCCTCGACGATCTCTTCGAGAAGGTCGCCGTCAACGCCGCAGACGGGACATACCGCCGTCTCGAGGCTTTCCGCTTCAAAAATCTCGCCGCAGACCGTGCATTTAAACTTCTTCATGGATCATGATCTCCTTTTTTCGTTGAAATCCGGGAATACCCGGTATCTGTTTTTATTATACCATTCTTTTCCGGACTGTGCAAGGGTATTCCATCGGTTCACACAAAGTTTTCACATTCCCGCGCGTTCTGTTGTGACCTGTCTGTTTTGATTTTATAAGCAGCACAGTTAGAGAATTCACCATTTATTCACAACTTGCCGATTCTCCTGCAATATCCGCATACTATAATGATAATCGTAAATTTATGGATAACCATCCAGACAAGCAGAAAGGAAAAGACCATGTACAAGAAATGGCTTTGCTCCGCGCTCGCGGCTCTGCTCCTGCTCTCGTCCTGCGCAAGCGGCGGCGACAACCAGACCACGGACGGCAAAACGACCTCCGGCGGCGATACCACGACGACCGCTCCGGCTGAGGGCGGCGAAGAAGCGGCTCCCGAGACCGAGGCCCCGGAAACCGAAGATCCTGCGACGATCTTTGACCTCGAGGTCCAGAACTTCGACGGCAAGACGGTCGGCATTCTCGGCACCAACTGGTACAACATCGCATCCAACTGGACCTCCCCCGAGCTCAAGGTCACCGAGCTCACCGGCGAAGCGATGAACGACGCGGTCTACAACCGCAACAAGAACATGGAGTCGAAGTACAACATCGTCTTCAACGTGGTGGACGGCGGCGCGTACCTCGACGGCACGATCTCGAACGACTACCTCGCCGGGACCGCGTCCTACGACATCGCCTTCCCGCGTATCTCCGAGATGAACAACGTCGCCCAGGACGGTCTCGTGTTCGACATGAACAAGATCGGCAACCTCGACCTCTCGAAGGCGTGGTGGAGCCAGTTCGCGCGCGAATCCCTGACGATCCACGACTCCATCTTCTTCATCTCCGGCGACATGAACTTCATGGACAAGTGGACCGCGGTCTGCATGTTCGTCAACAAGAACGTCGCTTCGGGCTACAACTTCCAGTCCGATGAGATCTACGACCTCGTCGACGAGGGCAAGTGGACCATCGACAAGTTCTCCGAATACACCAACGCCGTCACGAACGATTCGAACGGCGACGGCACCCTCAATCAGGAGGACACCTGGGGCTGCACGGCGAACGTCCAGTACCTCGGCAACTTCCTGCAGGCATGGGCGGATCCGTACACCAAGGTCGTCGACAAGGAGCTCGTCTTCAACCTCAACAGCGAGTTCACCTACACGGCGATCGACCGGATCATCGACGTCATGAACAACAACGTCATCTTCGCGGGCAGCTGGGATGTCGCGGAGCCTGTCTTCACCGCGGGCCGCGCCCTGTTCTTCATCGAAGTCACCCAGAAGCTGGCGAACTTCCGTACCCTCGAATATGACTTCGGCGTCCTTCCGATGGTCAAGTTCGACGAGGCGCAGTCCGACTACCGCACCACCTGCGCGACCCTCGCCCAGATGATCTGCATCCCGAAGACCACCTCCGACAAGGAATTCGCGGGCTACATCCTGCAGGCCATGGGCTATGAATCCAGCCTGACCATCGCGCCGGCCTACATCGAGAACGCCCTCGAATCCAAGTTCGCCCGCGACGAGCGCACCGCCGACATGCTCGGCTACATCTTCCGCGGCATGGACTACGATATCGGCTACCAGAACGGCATG
>CACZSA010000077.1 GCA_902783705.1 uncultured Ruminococcus sp. | reverse complement strand
GCGAGATGCCGAAGATTCCCTACACGATCTTCCACTGCACGGCGGACCGCGCGGTGAACAAGGAGATGCACTCCGACCGCTTCGTCGAGGAGCTCTCGAAATTCGCCCCGGTCACCTGCATCCCCGTCCCGGACCGCGATCACTGCGACCTCGGCGAGGAGATGGGCGCTGAGTACGAGAGAACGATCATGGATGCGCTTCTCTGAGCCCTGAAATCGAATCCATCCAAAAGACAGGTCCGGCCTGTCTTTTTCATTGCGCAAGGAATTCGAGGAGGGGAATCGTCACCGCTATGGCGATCCGCCGCTCGTAGGCCGGATCCCGCAGGAGCGCGCGCTCGTCGGGATTTGAGAGGAATCCGCATTCGACGAGGACCGCCGGGATCCGGATGCGGCGCAGCAGGTAGATCGCGTCGGTCGCCCGCTTGATTTCGCGCTCGTTTTCCGGATCGAGCCGGAGACGTCCGGAGACGCGGATGCGGGCGGCGAGCTCCTCCGAGGCGTCCGTGTTCGGCGAATAATAAACCTGCATCCCGCGGCACCTCGACTGCGGGAACTGATTCATGTGCACGGACAAAAACACCGCGGCGCCCGACTCCTCGGCGAAGCGCAGGCGGTTGCGCAGATCGAAGGTCTTCTGCTTCCCGCGGTAGTCCTCGAGATCGTGGTACAGATCGTAAAGCAGGACATCCTCGGTCCGGGTCATGACCGCCGGGACGCCGAAGAGAGAACAGAGATCGGCGATTTTTTCGCTGACGGCGAGGTTGAGGTCCTTCTCGAGCGCCGAGGAAACAGACGCGCCGCCGTCCTCCCCGCCGTGTCCCGGGTCGATCACGAGCAGGGGCTTTTCCGGCTCGCGTTCGGGTGACGCATCCGAGACCGCCGGGACCGCGGGCATGTTCACCCGGAGAAGCGCGGCGCGTCCGAGAAGAAAACACCCCGACGCGAGCAGGACGGCGACGAGGGAATACTGCGCGAGCAGACGGATGGATGGGGATTTGTACATGGCGAGCCTCCTTTTTGGAGGAGTATATGCACAACCCCTGCGCGGAAGAACGGCGGGACGGAGCGGATCTTTGATTTCAGAACCGAAAGAAACGGCCGCGCGGCTGTGCGTTCCCACAGCTTCACGACCGTTTTGTCATGGATTCCTGCCCGCCGGGCTTATTCGAACACCTTCGCCATCATCGCGTAGCAATGCGCGTTCGCGGACTGCAGCAGGATCTGGCGCGGGTTGTCCTCACTGGTCGGGCTGTTGTTCGTGTAGCGGCTCCACCCCTTGATCCACGAGGGGCAGACGAGACCGTCGTCCGCGCGATTGTTCGCCCAGGCGTAATTGAGCGAGGAGCGCATGTGCTCGAGATACTCAAAGCATCCCTCGTCATGCGCGGCAAGGGCGGCGAAGCCCGAAACGAGGAACGACGTGAACCAGCTGTGCGACGGGTACGAATATTCGCCCTTCTTCACGGTCCGGTCGCCGAACTTCTTGTCCGCGCCCTTCGCCGAGGCGAGCCCCGCGTCGAGATAGCCCTGCGCGTCCTCACCTCTTCCGTCTGCGAGCGCGATCTCGTACAGAAGCGCGGCGGCCTCGAGATAGGTCCCCGTGTTGTAGGCGTACTGCGCCGTGTCCGTTTTCTGAATCTGCTTGGTCCGCTCGGTCTGCCGCACGAAGCCCTTTTTCAGGAAGACCTTGTCGTAGAGGCATTTCGTCCCGCGGTCGACGTAGACCTCGGTGCAGAAGCGGAAGATCTTCTCCGCCTTGTCGAGGTAGTCCGCGCGGAGCCCTTCGAGCGGCGTTCCCCGCATGGCCTCGGCGAGGTGCGCGATCACCATGCAGGAGGAAGCGGTCGAACAGGCGTTGAGCGATGCGTGGTTCGAATCGCTGTAATCCCCGCTGTCAAAGCGGAACTTCGAAGACCACTTCCAGTAGATCCCGTTCAGCCCTTCTGTCGGCTCGTAGCCCTCCCCGAGGATCCAGTTCATGATGTTCACGGCCTCGTTCAGGTAGACCATGTCTCCGAGATTGACGTAGGCGTAGTAGAATTCCTTCGCCACCCACACGTTGTCGTCGAAGTAGACGGCGTCCGGCGTGACGATGGCGGCGTCCATGCGCTTGTCCATGCGCGAGGAGGAATAGAGCGCGTAGGAGGCCTCCCCGGTACATTCTCCGTACGGGGCGATCACATTGTCCTCCCGGTTCCACGTTTCATTTCCCGTCATCTTCACCCGCTTGATCCGGTAGCGGCGGAAGCCCTCCATCAGTTCGCGGAGATAGGTCTCGAAGAATGCCCGGTCCGGATGGTCCGCGGGCAGGGCGAGCAGGAGGCCGTTGACCATCCCGGCCTGTTCGGTGTAGGGCCAGAGATGCGGCGTCCCTCCCTGCGGCGTGAGCGAGGAGAGCAGCGTCTCGCTGTTCCAGTAGAGGTCATGGATCGTCTTTGCGTATTCGATCGCGCGCTCGAGGTTTTCTGCGTGGATCGCCTCGTCGGTGTATGTCAGGCGTGCGGGCAGGGCAGGCTCCGGATCGGGCTCCTGCGGTACATCCGGTTCGTGTTCCGGCTCAGGCTCCGGGGTGACTTCTTCATCCGGGGTGATTTCCGGTTCCTCCGCTTCGGGCAGTTCATCGGCGGCAGGTTCGATGACGGGGGCTTGCAGTTCATTCGGCTCCGCGGCGTTCGTCTCCGGCGGGGGCGTGACGTCGTTTTCAGGGGCACTCGTCGTCGAGCAGCCGGAGGCGAGGAGCAGGACGGCGAGGAGAAGCGCGGTTTTGCGCACGATTTTGCGGTTCATGGTTGACTCCGATTCAAAAATCCGTTATAATATACCTGGTTGATTATACCATTCTTCGGCGGGGAATGCAAGGGGGAAATGATGAATCGGGTGCTTGTGATCGGCGGATGCGGCGCGGGAAAGACCACCTTCGCGAAAAAGCTGGCGGCAATCACGAATCTCCCGCTCACTCACCTCGACGTCCTTGGCTGGCGGGGCGATTGGGAAAAGGTTCCGCGCGAGGAATTTGACGCTCAGCTCGCACAGGTCGTCGCGTGCGAGCGGTGGATCATCGACGGCAACTACGGACGCACGATCCCCATGCGGCTCGAGCGCGCGGACACGGTGTTCTGGTTCGATCTGCCCGGCGTCGTCTGCGCGTGCAGCGTAATCCGGCGGATCCTCGGGAGCCGTGGAAGAACGCGGGACGACATGGGCGGGAATTGCCGGGAGACGCTCGACCGGAAACGGCTGGCATTCATCCGGTATGCCCTGACGATGAACCGAAAGAAACGCCCCGCTGTCCGCCGGATGCTCGACGAACATCCCGATGTGCGGGTGATCGTCTTCCGCACGCGGCGTCAGGCGGACCGGTATCTCAGATCGCTCGCGGAGAGCGGGGAGGAGGAGCAAAAGCATGGAGTGGAGTGAACTCGAAGCGCGGTGCGCGGCGTGTCAGGGATGCGCGCTCTGGCAGACCAGGACGAATCTTGTGTTCGGCACGGGCAGCCGCACGGCGTCGCTGATGTTCGTCGGGGAGGCCCCGGGCGAGCAGGAGGACAAAACCGGGATCCCGTTCGTCGGCGCGGCGGGACAGCTCCTCGACAAATACCTCGAGGCCGTCGGCATCGCGCGGGACGAGGTCTATATCGCGAATATCCTCAAATGCCGTCCGCCCCGCAACCGCGATCCGCTGCCCGAGGAGCAGGACGCCTGCATCGGGCACCTCCGCGAGCAGGTGAAGCTGATCCGCCCGAAGATGATCGTCTGCCTTGGGAGGATCTCCGCCATGCGCCTGATCCACCCGGACTACCGGATCACAAAGGAGCACGGGCAGATGGTGAAGAAGGGCGCGTTCCTCCTCACCGCCGTCTATCACCCCTCGGCGCTCCTGCGCGACGCATCGAAGAAGGAGGACATGTACCGCGACATGAAAGCGATCCGCGACACCCTCCGGCAGCTCGAAGCCGCAGAGTCCACCTGAACAGCAAAAGAGATCCGGCCCTGAAAACCGGATCTCTTTTAATTCTGCCTGCTGTATGTACAATTCCGTTACTGGATCGAGACGGAGTAGTTCGGTGCTTCCTTCGTGATGGAGATATCGTGCGGGTGGGATTCTCTCAGACCGTTGCCGGACATCTTCACGAAGCGTCCGGTGACCTTCAGATCCTCGATCGTCGGCGCGCCGCAGTAGCCCATACCGGAGCGGAGACCGCCCATAAGCTGGAACACGGTGTCGGCGAGTCTTCCCTTGAACGGGACGCGGCCCTCGACGCCTTCCGGAACGAGCTTGCGCGCGTTTTCCTGGAAGTAGCGGTCCTTCGAGCCCTTTTCCATCGCCGCGAGGGAACCCATGCCGCGGTAAACCTTGAATTTGCGGCCCTGATAGATTTCACTCTCGCCGGGAGCCTCTTCGCAGCCCGCGAGGAGGGAGCCGACCATGATGACGTCCGCGCCCGCCGCGATGGCCTTCGGGAGGTCGCCGGAGTACTTGATGCCGCCGTCCGCGATGACCGGGATCCCGGCTTCCGCCGCTTCGGAGTAGGCGTTCATGACCGCGGTGATCTGCGGAACGCCGATGCCGGCGACGACGCGGGTCGTGCAGATGGAGCCGGGGCCGATACCGACCTTGATCGCGTCCGCGCCTGCGGAGATGAGGTCATGCGCGGCTTCCGCGGTGGCGATATTGCCCGCGATGAGCTGGCATTCCGGGAAGGCGGACTTGACCTTGTCGATGCAGTTCAGAATGTTCTGGGAATGACCGTGCGCCGAGTCGAGGACGAGCGCGTCCGCGCCTGCCGCAAGAAGAGCGCCCGCGCGGTCGGTGACATCCTTTGTCACGCCGATGGCGGCGGCGCAGAGGAGGCGGCCCTGCGCGTCCTTCGCGGAGTTCGGGTACTGGTCCGCTTTTTCGATATCCTTGATGGTGATGAGCCCGCGGAGCTTGAAGTCGCCGTCGACGATCGGGAGCTTCTCGATCTTGTGGCGGCGGAGGATGTCGCGCGCCTGCTCGAGCGTCGTGCCGACCGGAACGGTGATGAGGTTTTCCTTCGTCATGACGTCGTCGATCTTCACGTTGAAGTCGGTCATGAAGCGGAGGTCGCGGTTGGTGATGATGCCGACGAGGTGTCCTTCGTGGTCGCAGATCGGCACGCCGGAGATCTTGTATTTGCCCATGAGCTCGTCCGCTTCGTAGACGTAGTTCTCGGGATGGAGGAAGAAAGGATTCGTGATGACGCCGTTTTCACTTCTCTTGACGCGCTCCACCTGGTCGCACTGGGCCTCGATGGGCATGTTCTTGTGGATGACGCCGATTCCGCCCTCGCGCGCCATGGCGATCGCCATTTCGTATTCGGTGACGGTATCCATCGCCGCGCTCATCAGCGGGATGTTGAGCGTGATTTTGTTCGTCAGGCGGGTCTTGAGGGAGACGGTGCTCGGGAGCACTTCGCTCTTCTGGGGGATGAGAAGGACGTCGTCAAAAGTCAGGCCTTCGTAAGCGATTTTGTTCGAGATCACGTTGTTCGACATCTGGGATACCAACCCTTTCTTCAATATAATTCAGCGCAGAGATGTGAATCAGCCGCTCATCGCGCGAACGATGAGTATTTTTGTTATTATACTGGATATACGCCGCAAAGTCAATCGGGAAAGAGCACAAAGTTTCGCCGCCGCAATTGGGGGATTTTTGAAATCCGCGGCGAGAAGGGTTGATGCCGCCCGCGGTCTTCCTGCCGCTGGACCCGGCGACGCCTCAACATCCGATTGAAAACGAAACAACCAATCGGTCATTGACTCCGCCGGCGTCCTGCGCTATAATGAAATCACACCGGTGAATTCCATAAAAACAGGAGAAAGAACATGATCAAACTGGGTGAGAGGATCCGCGAACTCCGTCTGCGGGACGGGCGAACGCAGGAGAACCTCGCGGGCGAGCTCGGCGTGACTGCGCAGGCGGTCTCGCGATGGGAAAACAGCATCTGCTGCCCTGACGTGGAGCTGATCCCGCCGATTGCCAATTTCTTCGGCGTCTCGATCGACGAGCTCTTCGGCTGCGACAACGAACGCGCAAAGAAAGTCGACGCGCTCGCGGAGCGGATCTGCGAAATGAACCGGGAGAACAACGGCGAGGACATCAGCCTCGATGCCGCCGTTTCGCTGGCGCGGGAATCGCTGATCGAATTCCCGGGGAACGAAAAGCTCACGCTCTCGCTGGCGTCGGTATTGTACAACGCGGGCTATGTACGGCGGGGCGAACACCACGTCGATGGGCCGGACGGGTACAGCCATTACGACGTCGATCTCCACCGGACTTATCCGGAGTGGCGGGAGGCCGTGCGGCTTTACGAAAAGATACTCCCGACACTGAGTGCCGGACCGATGCGCGAGCAGGCCGTGATCGAGCTGTCCCAGCTGTACGCCAATCTCGGCGAGCGGGAAAAGGCGCTGGAGCTCGCGGAATCCGCGCCGGAGATGGCGGCGTCGAAGCCGTTTCTTCGGATTCGCGCGTTCGATGGGGAGGAGGCAGCGGCGGCGCAGGGAGAGGCCCTGATCGAGACGGTCCGCACATCCGGAGAGCTGATCGAATCGATCGTTCTCACGGATCGAAGCCTTCCGCCGAAGACTGCCGCGGACATGCTCGACGGCGCGGTTGGGATGATCGGTCTTGTCTGTACCGACGGATTCTTCGGGCCGCTGTCCGGATTCGCTGCCTGCCTTGAGATGCTCCGTTCGTACTATCTGTGGCTCGCAGACGAGCGGGACGCTGCCTTTGACGCGCTGGACCATGCGTTGGAATCTGCGCACGCCGGGGACCAGCTGACCGACGGATTTTACACTGCCCCGCTGCTGCATCACGTGAAGATCGAGGCGCCGGATGCTGAACGCCGCTTCGCGGAAGAGCTCCCCGAGGTCTGGCCGTGGTGGTCCGTTCCGGAGTACAGCCGGGTCAAGGGCGAGCTGCAGGCCGATCCGCGCTGGAACGCATGGGTACGGCGCACGCAGGGGACGGAATAACAAAAGCAAAAGGGCTGATCCTCCCTGTGCACGGAGAGGGAACAGCCCTTTCTCTGATTCGTTATTCGCCCCGTCCGCACTGCCAGCCGATCCAGCCGGACGCGAAGGGATCCTTTCTGCGGCGCAGTTCCGCGAGGAGCTTTTCGCCGAGGTCCGCCATGATTTCCCGGTACGCGGGATCGGCGGCGCGGTTGATCTTCTCGCCCGGATCGAGCGCGAGATCGTAGAATTCGTCGACGTCCGTCGGGTTCCAGATGTACTTGTACCGCTCCGTGCGGATGCCGCGCTGTGTGAAGAGCCCGAACTGCTGACCGTTCGAGGTGAAGACCGCATAGTCCGGGGTGTCCGCGCCGTTCACATAGTCCGTGACGGCGTGCCCGTGCCGCTCGCTCTCCGCCGCCATCCCGACGAGCGCTTCGACGGTCGGCGCGATATCGAGGGAGCTCGACGCGAATTTCTTTACCCTCTGCGGCGCGATGCCCGGCGCCTTCACGATGAACGGGACGTGCACGACGCTGTCGTAGAGGATGTAGTGCTTGTCCATCATCCCGTGGTCGCCGGAGGTGTCGCCGTGGTCCGAAAGCAGGATCACGAGCGTGTCGTCCGCCTGCCCGGTCTCGTCGAGCGCGGAGAGAATCTGCCCGATCGCCGCGTCCGTCTGCGTGATCATCCCGTAGTAATACGCCACGGTCGGTGCGAATTCCTCCCATGTCCGGCCTTCAAGGTGCCAGTTCTCGATCTGCTTTTTCTGGATGTACGGCTTGCCCTCGAGCGTGTCGCCGAAGCCGGGCCACGGTTCCATGTCCTCCGGGCGGTACATCGTATCGTAGGGCGTGGAGGGACGGCAGGGAAGATGCGGGTCGGTGATGTCCACCCACACATGCCACGGGCGTCCGGCGTTTTCCCGGATGAAGTCTGCCGAGGTCTTGCAGATCCGGTAGGTTTTCGTGTCCTCGAACGCTACGGGATTGGAGCATCCGAACCAGGAATTCGGGTAGTCGATCGGGCCGTATTTGTCCCCGATCTCCTTTGCCCACGCCGCGCCGTCGAAGATCGTCTCGTAGCCGAAGGCGGTTTCGTCGCCGTTCGGGGAGGCGTCCCACTTCCCGGCGAACGCGCAGCGATAACCGCGGTCGGAGAGCTCGGAGACCCATGTCGGAGTCGCCGGATCCGCGCCGCAGGTGCCGATGAAATTGTAGTTGAAGAGCGCGCCGATGGAATCGGGCTGGACCCCGGTGAGCATCGCCTGGCGGGAGGGCGCGCAGACGGGGAGGGGCGTGTAGGCGTTCTCGAAGAAGAGGCCCTCGGTGGCGAGACGGTCGAAGTTTGGCGTCTTCACCGGACGGATCCCCGCCGCGCCCACACAGTCATACCGAAGCTGATCGACGACGAGTAAGAGTACATTCATATTTTTCCTTCTTCCAAATAATGGAAACCGTGGAATGACGCTCCCTCATCCGGCCCTTACGGGCCACCTTCCCCACGGTGGGGGAAGGCTATGGAAAGTGAAGTCGACCCGTAAAGCTTCATCGGTTTCCTTGAGATTATAATGGATAACTCAGAAAAACTTACTGGGGTTTGCCGACGCAGAATGGAGATGTGTTCGTATATCCTCGCACACAAAGCGGAAATTATTGCGAATCAGAGAATTCGGATAGCGCAGGATCAGATAGCCCTGTTGAGAGAGAAACATATCGCGAATATAGTCTGCATTCTGGTTGTTCGGTGTCTCATGCTGTATACCGTCAAGCTCAATGACAATTCTGTACTTTGGAATGCAGAAATCCACAATATACTCATGAATTACCATTTGCCGGCGGACAGTGACCGGAAGATTCACGAGAAAGTCATACCATAAGTGACGCTCTTCCGGGGTCATGTTCTTTCTGAGTGTTTTCGATACAGAGGTCAGTTTCTGCATACGAACTCCTCTCACCGCATGGATGAAATCGTCTCCAATACAGCCGCTGCATTTTGTGAGCCTTCCCCCGCCGTGGGGAAGGTGGCATCGCGCAGCGATGACGGATGAGGGGTACGAGTGTTCAGGATCGCTTGATTCCCGCTCGGCAGATCCTATATTACGAATTCTCGAGAATATACCGTGCCGCAGCCATGCCGGTTTCGGAGCCGATCTTGCCGTCCTCCATGCCCTCGAATTCGATGGACACGTATCCGTCGTACCCGGTGTCGCGGATGAAGCCGAGGATCGACCAGATGTCGAGATCGCCCTGCGCGAGAATCGAGCCGCGAAGCATGTATTCGCCGGAGTTCGAGGAGAACCAGCAGCCGGAGTCGCAGCGGAACAGCCCGCCGTTCCCGGTCAGACGGTCCGCGCGGCGGATATAGAAGTCCTTGAGGTGCACCATCTTCGCGATCGGCGCGCATTTCTTTACGGCGACGGTCGGATTTTCGTCCACGCAGGTGAAGTTGCCCGTGTCAAGCAGGAGGCCGAAGTTCTCGCGGTCGACGGCGTCGATGAGGCGGATCACGCGGTCCGAGCCGTTGACGAAGAAGCCGTGATTCTCCACGAGCGTCGTGATGCCGTACTGCGACGCGTAGTCCGCCAGTTCCCGGCAGGTCTCGACGGCGAGCGGGAATTCCTTCTCGAACGCAATGGGCGTGTTCGATTCGAGAGGGCGGCGGAAGGAGGAGACGTCGTGCCGCATCGTCTTCAGGCCGAGCTTCGCCGCGACGTCGATGTGCCGCTTCAGGCGTTCGACCTCGGCGTGTCTCGCGTCCGGATCCGCGCGGAGCAGATCCCCGAGAACGGCGTAGTTCGAGAGCGGCAGGTCGATTTCCTCGGATACCCGGCGGATCTCGGCGATCAGCGGCTCGTTGAATTCGCCCGTCTTGTCGTCGTGCAGGGTGAAGCCGAAGGGAACAAGCTCGATGTGCTCCGCGCCGATGCCCTTGGCGAACCGCATGACCTCGCAGACGGACATAATGCCGTCGCAGATGTAGTTGTTCATGCTGTAGCTGGTGAGACCGATTTTCATATTGATAGAATCCTTTCTGGATTGATTTTTTATGTGTTAGCGGGTGCGTTCACCGGAAGATCCGGCGCGCGCCGATGCCGGGCGGGGAAGAATCCTCCTGACCGCTCCGGGTAAGGGCGGCGAAAAACTGGCCGACCTCGAACGCCGCCGGATCGCGGACATAGAGGCGGATGTATGTGTAGTCTCCGGCTCCGCCGAACTTTCTTTCGATCCAGCGGTATTCCGGGGAGTTGGAGACCTCGACGAGGAGGGAATCGCTCCGGACCTCCAGCACCCGCGCAATGAGGAACTGGTCGGAGAGCAGCGCAATGCCTGCGGCGATGACCAGGATGACAAGGATCAGAATGACAAGTACGGTTTTCTTCGTTCGGCTCTTCGCCATGGAGAAACCTCCTTTTCATTTCGTGGAATCCGGGGGGCGGATTCCTGCCCTTTTATTTTACGTTTACGATCTTGTAGATCTCGTTCTTCCCGACGCCCCTTGCCTTTGCCGCAGCCTTGATCGCGTCCATGCGGGAGAGACCGGATTTCTCGAGCATGGCGACGTGCTCCGCGACATCTTCGGGATAGTCCCCGCGCGCCTCGTCCGCCGTCCGACCGCCGAGGATCAGGACGTATTCGCCCCGCGGTTCGCGCTCTTCATAGAGCCGGCGCGCACCTTCCACCGTCGTGCGGACGATCTCCTCGTTCAGCTTCGTCAGCTCCCGGCACAGGGCGAGCGGACGGGCGGCGAAATCGGTGACGAGATCGTCGAGCGTC
The DNA here is from genome assembly GCA_902783705.1 of uncultured Ruminococcus sp. Lineage (GTDB taxonomy): Bacteria > Bacillota > Clostridia > Oscillospirales > CAG-272 > UMGS1696. The sequence continues at coordinate 1,564 of CACZSA010000077.1, read as the reverse complement.
TGGCGGAGTCTGTGCGGCGCTTCGTAGAGGATCACCGTGCGCGGTTCGTCTTTCAGGGCTTCGAGGCGTTCGGCGCGTTCCTTCTTCTGCGTCGGGAGGAAGCCCTCGAAGACGAAGCGGCCCGTCGGCAGCCCGGAGAGGGCCAGCGCGGTGACGGCGGCGCAGGATCCGGGAACGGCGGTGACGGGGATCCCCGCTTCGGCGCAGAGCCGCACGAGATCCTCCCCGGGGTCGCTGATCGCGGGCATTCCGGCGTCCGTCACGAGCGCACAGGATTCGCCCCGCGCAAGCCGCTCGACGATTGCCGGGCCGCGTTCGCGCTTGTTGTGTTCAAAATAGCTCACCATCGGCTTCGAGATGCGGAACCGGGAGAGGAGCTGACCGGAATTCCGGGTGTCCTCCGCCGCGACGAAATCCACCTCGGAGAGGACCTTCTGTGCGCGGGGTGAGAGATCCGCGAGGTTGCCGATCGGCGTCGCGACAAGGTACAGGGTGCCGCCTGTGACGGCATTTTTTTCGGGTCGTTCTTCCATGACGCGCCTTTCGATTGTTTGTTCAGAAGAGATGGGCGAGCGAAAAATCGTCGTAGACCGCCTGCATGTCCGCCGTGTACGCGCCGCCCGGCCTGTCCGGATAGATGAACAGCGGACGCGCGATCCGGATGCCCTCGCCCGCGCCTTTCTTCGCCTCGACGAGGACGAGCGAGGGCGGGGAGGCGGGTGTCGGATGCACGAGAAGCATCTTCTTCGGCTCGAGCCGCGCGTCCCGGAGGGCTGTGAACAGCTCCGTGAGGCGGTCCGGACGGTAGACGACGGTGAAAAGACCGCCCCAGCAGAGGAGCCGGGAGGCCGCGGCGGCAAAATCGCGGATCGTGCCGTTTTCCTCGCGCCGCGCCGTGTTCATTTCATCGGAATCGTTCGTGAACCCGGCGCTCATGGGCAGATACGGGGGATTCGAGAACACCGCCCGCACCTCGCCTCCCGTGACATCGACGGTGAGAGAGCGCACGTCGCCCTCCCAGGCGGTCAGCCGATCGCCGAGGCCGTTGAACGCGGCGTTGCGGCGGATGAGATCGGCGTATTCCGGCTGGATCTCCGCCGAGAGGATGCGGGCAAACTTCTCCCGTGCGAGGCAGAGCAGGGAGACGACGCCCGTTCCGCCCCCGAGCTCGACCGCATCCCCGGAGGGATTTGCCCGGACAAAGGCCGCGAGCAGGTAGCTGTCCGTCCCGAAGGTCAGTCCGCGGCGGCGGGAGAGGAGCGAGAGACGCTCGTTGATGGGGGTGAGCCGCTCGTCGGCGGATTTCAGCAGATCATCGGTCATAGTGAGGAGGACGCGGGGACGAAAAAAGGGGAGTGAGAAAACTCACACTCCCCCATTCGCGCCTCGCGCAGAATTATTCTTCGTCCGGCTTCGGAGCTTCGACGGGGCAGACGCCCGCGCAAGCGCCGCATTCGATGCATTCGTCCGGGTTGATGACGTACTTGCCGTCCTTTTCGGAAATCGCTTCCACGGGACATTCGCCAGCGCAGGTACCGCAGCCGATGCATTCGTCTTCGTTGAT
>CACZSA010000076.1 GCA_902783705.1 uncultured Ruminococcus sp. | reverse complement strand
GCCGGGTGATTGACAAGAGGGCCCGGCCTGAGGGTCCTCTTGTCCGCCAGCCGCGCAGGCGAAAAAAACAATCGACTTGGTCGATCCAAATCTGCAAGCGTCAGCGCGCAGACGGCATGAGGGATTCAGTCAATGACGCGATTATAAATCGCACGTGAAGGGGGACGGATTGCCGGCGCATCTGACACTCGTTTATGTACTGCGTTGAAAGGAAAATGCGTCTGTATCGCGCCATGATACATTCTGTGCAGCGCGTCGAGGCGAACTGCCGCCTCACCGCTCGCAAGCAACAAATGAAATGCGCCTGCGGCAAGCTGGCTGCGTTCAGCTTCCCCGCTTATTCGATCATATACCCCACCCCGCGGATCGTCCGGATCACGTCGTCGGACGTCTTCTGCCGGATGTACCGGACGTACACGTCGATGATGTTCGTCTCCCCGTAGTAGTCGTACCCCCACGCCTCGGAGAGGAGCTTTTCGCGGCTCATGACCGTGCCCCGGTTCTCGAGCAGAATGCGAAGAAGGATGAACTCGCGGTTCGTCAGCTCCACGGGCTCGCCGCGGTATGTGACGAGGTGGGATTCCGGATTCAGGGCGATCCCGCCCGCCTCGAGCACGTCCGCCGCGGGCTTCTTCTCCCGCTCCTCTCCGGCGGCCTCGGCGTTGCGCAGGATCACGCGGATGCGGGCGAGCAGCTCTTCGATGGCGAAGGGCTTGGTGATGTAGTCGTTCGCGCCCATGTCGAGCCCCGTGACCTTGTCGGTGACGCTGTCCCGCGCGGTCAGGAGGATGACCGGGACGTTCGATTCGCGGCGCAGGCGGCGGAGCACCTCGATGCCCGAGAGCTCCGGTAGCATGATGTCGAGGATGACGAGATCATACTTCCCCGTGAGGGCTTCCTCCAGCCCCGCGCGTCCGTCCATCGCCTTTCCGGTGCCGTAGCCCTCGTGGGAGAGCTCCAGTTCGACGAAGCGGGAGATCTTCTCCTCGTCTTCGATGATGAGGATGTTCGGCATGTCAGACCTCCCGTCCGTTTTCGGTGTCCGCACCCGGACGCGCTTCGACGCTGTAGCGGCACTCGCAGAACAGGCCGATGAGAAGCGCGACGGCGGAGAGGCGGAAGAGCGCGATCACGACGATGATCATCACAAGCACGGGCAGGGAGAGGATCACGCGGTCGCGGCGGCGGACGATGAAGGAATAGGTGAGGGTCTTCATGAAGAGGTTCTTGAGCTTGGTCCAGAGGGAATCGCTCTCGGCGCGGGTGCCGTAGTAGTACCCCTTCGCGCCGTAGACGGAGGGATCGGGCGCGCCGGTGTAGCTCTGCCGCTGCTGTTCGGCGGTGGCGACGGAAGAGGTGAGCGGCGCGATCTTGCCCTCGCGCTCGAGGATAACGAGGGCTTCGAGCATATCCCAGTTTGCGCGGGTGAGCGCGTCGGCGGCGTCCTCGCGGGAGATCCCGGCCTTGTCGCGGAGTTTATCGATCATTTCGATGTGTTCCATAAGTACCTCTCAGGGAATGGATTGCAGTTTTGATTCTGCCGCTATTATATACCGTTTCTCCTTAAAAGGACAAGGGGGGAAAGATTAAAAAGAGATTAGAAAGCGGCGGGCGGCCGGGCGCCGGGCAGTGCCCTCGGACAAAAAAGAGCCGCCGCATTTCTCCTTCCTCGGAGCTCGCGCGGCAGCCCTCACATCTTCCCTCTTACTTCCCGGGCAGCTTCCACTTCCGGAACGCGGTCGGCAGGGCGTACTTCTCCCGGATCTCCTCCGGGGCGGCGGTCTCGAACGGGACGGAGCCGCACACGTCCACGAGATACGCCCGCATGCGCCACTCGACGTGCGTGAAGACGTGCTTCGCCGAGGGCATCTGCCCGACGGTCACGATCTCCGCCTCCGGGCAGAGCGTCCGCACCGCCGCGGGGACCTCGTCCTCCCCGAGCGAACCGGGAACGTTCGGGAATTCCCACATCCCCCCGAGCAGTCCTTCCCCGCGCCGCCGCAGGGCAAGTTTCCCGTCCAGCCGAAGCAGCAGCACCGTCCATTCCTCGACGCGGCGCTCCTTCTTCGGCGATTTCACGGGATAGCGATCCGTCTCCCCGGTCCTCTGCGCCTCGCACAGGTCCTTCAGCGGGCAGGCGTCGCAATGCGGTTCGGCGGGCGGTGGCAGGCAGACGACCTCGCCGAGCTCCATCAATCCCTCGGTGAGCTGCGCGGCGTCCATCCCGCCCGGGTAGATCCGGCGCAGCGCTTCGGTCACACACCGCTTCGTCTGCGGCAGGGCGATGTCGTCGGAGAGCGCGGCGATGCGGGAGACCACCCGGAGGACATTGCCGTCGACCGCGGGCTCGGGCAGCCCGAACGCAATGGACGCGACGGCCCCGGCGGTGTATTCCCCGATCCCCGGCAGGGCGCGGAGAAGGCCGACGTCCGGGGGAAGCGCGCCGCCGTACTCCCGGGCGATCACCTGCGCGGCCTTTTTCAGGTTCCGCGCGCGGCTGTAATACCCGAGGCCCTCCCAGAGCTTGATGAGCCGGTCGTCGTCGATCGCGGCGAGAGCTTCGACCGTCGGGCAGGCCTCGAGAAAGCGGAAATAATAGGGGATGACGGTCTCGATCCGCGTCTGCTGGAGCATGATCTCCGAAAGCCAGACGCGGTAGGGATCCGCCGTCGACCCGGTGACGGACCGCCACGGCAGCGCCCGCGCATGGGCGGCGTACCAGCGGATCACAAGCCCGGGGAGGGCGTCGGGGAGGCTGAGGGTGGGCATGAAGAATCCTTTCCAATGCCGCTCTGCGGCGGTTCAGCGTTCGGGCTCGGGCGGCAGCGTGACGGCAATCTCCTCCCCCTCCCAGGAGAAGCGGATCTCCTCGCAGAAGAGCGACGGGGACTTGTAGTTCAGGCGGCTGCCGTATTTGCCGTCTCCGGCGAGGGGGCTTCTGCGCGACGCGAACTGCACGCGAATCTGATGCGTGCGCCCGGTCAGAAGCTCCACACGGGCGGGTGTGATCGGGTGCCCGCGCCAGTCGAAGGGCTCGCCGAGGGTGTAGCGGAGCACGGCCTCCTTCGAGCCCTTCCGCTCGCCCGTGACGACGAAGGCCTTGTCACGGCGGCGGTCGAAGTAGAGCCGGTCGCGCAGCTCGCCCGCGGGGGGAAGCGCGGGATCGGCCGAGAGGAGGGCGCGGTAGACCTTCGAGAACGCGCCGCTCTGTGCCTCGGCGGAGAGGATCGAGGCGGCCTCGCGGGTCCTCGCCCAGAGCATCAGCCCCTCGGTCGTCCGGTCAAGACGGTGGACCGGGTACGGTGACTCAATCCCCGCCGAACGGAGAAGCCCCGCCATGCACCCCTCCGACCCGTCGTCCTCCGAAAGCACCCCGAAAGGCTTCACCGCAGCGACATAATGCGGGGAGGAGAGGAGAATCCTGAAATCCATAAGCAGCGACCGCCTTTCGGGAATGAAGAATTAAGAATTATGAATTATGAATGGCACAGATAAAGTAATAAGTAAGAAGGAAGAGGTAAGAGGTAAGAGGTGCGGTAGAAATCCGTTTCACGGATTTCATTGAATTATAAGGCACAGGGCCGGACACGAACGCATTGCACCTTCATTGAGTAAAGGTCTGACACGTCCCGCTGCATTCTCGGCGTTGAGCGTATCTCGACACATTCAGCCTGACTAACCGGGAACGGCCCCTGTAATCTTTGTATGACACCGTTTAGCCCTCATTGAACAACGCTTCCGAAAGATGCATGAGGATAGACCTGAGGGGGTAGAGGAGGAATCCAAAGGAGGGGGAGGCGCTCCTCCCTCTCCTTTGGGGCCTGGAGATTCCTAAGAGGACCCGGCCCGAGGGTCCTCTTAGGT
>CACZSA010000075.1 GCA_902783705.1 uncultured Ruminococcus sp. | reverse complement strand
GCCGGGTGATTGACAAGAGGGCCCGGCCTGAGGGTCCTCTTGTCCGCCAGCCGCGCAGGCGAAAAAAACGATCGACTTGGTCGATCCATCCCCGCAAGCGCCAGCGCGCAGACAGAATGATGGATTCTGCCCTGAAATAGTGGGGACGGATTGCCGGCGCATCTGACACAATTTTGTGCAGTTGACAGGACGATTATGCAGCCTTACCGCTTGTAAGCAGCGAGTGAACGGCATCCGCGGCGGCTTGCATGCAAAAGAGCGCGTACCCCTCGCAGAAAGTACGCGCTCTTCCCTTTTGTTCACTTTTATAAAGCTTATATTGTGTGCTCGTCCGGGCGCCCCGCAGACGCCTGCCCCAGCATCTCCCGCATCCCTTCGAGCTTCGCGGACCGCTCCGTCTCCGCCCGGTCGGACAAAAGTGTCCGCACTTCCTTCGGATGCTTGATCCGCTTGATGTCGATCTCCGGCGCCGTCTGATCCGAGGAACAGAGATGAATCGTGCCGAGGCCGAAAAGCCGCTCGCCGAACGTCTGCCTCAGCGTGATGTCCTGAATGCGGTACAGGCGGATCTCCTCCTCCCGCACGTTGAATACGCCGCTCGTGATGAACAGGCAGGTGTCCGTCAGCCTGTATTTCGTAAACGTCCACGGAAGCCCGAAGATCGTGCGCTTCCGTCCGGTCCATAAGGGAGTCTCGGCCATGGTTCGTGTTCCTTTCGTTTATAGATTACTTGTTCCGGATGTACTTCGCCCGGAAGGCCTCCGCCTTGTCAGCGAAGCACGAGAGCATCTCGGCGCTCTCTTCCCCGAGGAAGTACCGCCGCATGATCTCGCCGTCCACCGCCGCCGCGCGGTCGTGGATCGGGAAATAGTTCTCCATGAGGAACGACGCGTACTTCTGGAAGCGGTATTCCCCGACGAGGCGGTATTCCTTCGAGATCGAGTCCACCGCCACCGAATACCGGTCCTTGATCGACTGCACGATGTCCGCCCGCTCGTTCTTATGCGCAAAGACGATCGTCGAGCAGATGTCCGCGTTCCGGTTGTGCTCCGTCGATCCGTGCGTGTCGGTCGAGCCGACGATCGGGTGGATGCGGCCCGCGCGGTATTCCTCGTAGTACGCCGCCGTCTGGAAGCCGTTCTGCTCGTAGTAGTTCTCGCCGCCGAGGACCTCGAAGGCGTCGAACGGATGCTTCTCCAGCATGTAGAAGTTCAGCGCCTCCGGCACATGCCACATGTCCGCGATCCAGAACGGATGCGCGTAGATGCCGAGACCGCCCGCCTCGCGGATCTTGTCGAGCGCCCAGACGCACACCGCGAACCACCGCAGATTCACGTCCGCCGGGCAGTCCGGATATTCCGCCTCGATGGCCTGCAGCTCCGCTTCGTACTGCTCCGGCGTCACGATGTCCGGAGGCGTCACCGTCTCGTCGAACCGCCGCCCGTCGAGGGAGCCGTTCGTCTCGGTGTAGTTCGCGGAATAATCGAAGAGCCCGTTGACCGAGAACAGGCCGCCCGCGTTCACGATGTGCACGTCCGTCCCGCGCAGATGGACCTCCTCACCCGGGAGAATGTTCAGCGGGCAGCGCGCGCCGGCGTAGTCCCGGATCGCCTCGAGGGAGGGATAGTAGCGGTGATGGTCCGTGATGACGCAGAAGTCGTAGCCGCGCATGCGGTAGTTCGCCGTCACGATGCCCGGATCCTCGCGCCCGTCGGAGCGGCAGGTGTGCATGTGCAAATCGCCCTTGAGCGGCACGCGGTCCGCGAGATCGTCGCCGACGGCGTAGACGCAGAGCTGCGCGATCCGGCGGTCTCCGGACCAGAGGCGGATGAAGTGCTCGCACTCCGCGTCCGCCGTGAAGGTGAAGCGGAGGCATCCGTCCTCGCAGAGGGGAGAGGCGAATTCGACCGAATTCCACTTCGAAAAGTCGTGGCGGGGGGAGCCGGAGTCGATGCGGTGGACGGTGGCCCGGACGTCGGCGGGGAATTTCACATGCGCGCCGAGGGGCCGGACGGTGATCTCCGTCGGAGTGCCGACCGGGAAGACGAGCGGGAAAACGTCGTAATCGTAAAGCGTGATTTTCATAGTGTCGACCTTTCTGAAAAGCCCGGGGAGGGCGAATGGTGATTGGTGCACGTTCGGTACCGCTGCGCGATCGCCGTTTAATAGTTTTTGATCGACCTTTTTTCAAAAAGGCCGCAGGGTGTCGGGGCGGCGCCCTGACCCGCACTCCGCAGAGTGCGGAACTCCCCACCCTTCCTGAGAGTTCCTCTTTTGGTTCTTGGGTTTCATCCATGAAACCGGCTCCTCTGATAAAGGAGAAAAGAACACGAGCGCGATTACATCCCATTGGAAGGCGGGTTACAATAACGGATCATGCGAACGGATGCTCTTCCCCAGTATTATACCATCCCCGCGAGCAAAACACAAGGGGAAACGGGTGAAAATCCGGTGAAAAACACGGCGCGCGGCCTCTTGACATTGCCCGCGGAACATGATATAATGATCGGTACAGGCTATGACGGGAACGAGTAATCCGCACACGGCGTCCAGAGAGCGGCAGGACGGTGCAATGCCGCCGCACGGCGCGGATGAAGTCCTCCCGGAGCCCGGAGGGGGAAAGCGAAAGCCGGTAGTCCTCCGCGTCCAGCCCCCGCGTTAAGGGGTCCGAGCGCGTACGGGTTTTCCCGTGCGAACACAGGTGGTACCGCGCAGCTTCTGCGTCCTGACAGACCGTCGGGACGCTTTTTATGTTCAGACTGAATGAAATCCTACAAGGAGGTCCATCCCATGCGGATTGTCGCCGTATCGGGCGCGTCCGGGTCCGGCAAATCGACCGTGACCGCCGCGCTCGCCGAACGCTTTGAGGCCGACGGAGTGCGAACCGCCGTCTTTGCGTCCGACAAGTATTTTCTGAAGGAGCTCCCGAAGATGATCAGCCCGTCGAACGGGCAGGAGTACCCGGACTGGAACCATCCGACGTCGTTTGACGCGGACGCGCTTCTGCGGGACCTCACCGCCGCGCGGGATTCGGGGGAATACGGCGCGATCCTCTTCGAGGGGGTGACGATCTTCTGTCATCCGGCGCTGCGGCGCTTCGCGGACGTGCGGATCTGGGTGGACGCGTCGATCGAGACCCGGATCGCCCGGCGGATCGCGCGGAACGTGGTGACGAAGGGGCAGACGGTGGAGTTCATCGCGGACTATTATCTCCGCTGCGCGCGGTACCGGGAGCGGGAGTTTTCGATCCCGTCCCGGGTGTACGCGGATTTCGCGGTGGACAACGAATACGCCTTTGACATCGAGGATGTCTATCGCCGCGCAAATCCATAACTGCCGCGATACGCCGGGCGGTGCCCGGAGACAAAGGCGAGCTCACCTTCGGCAAGCTCGCGGT
>CACZSA010000074.1 GCA_902783705.1 uncultured Ruminococcus sp. | reverse complement strand
CTTGAAGTTGAAGCCGAGACCGCCCTCCCATACGGGCTTGGTGATCATCGGCCACGAGGTCGATTCCTCGGCGATCATGAGCGCGTCGGGGAATTCGCGGAACACGGCGGTGTTGAGCTTGCGGAAGAACGCGATCGCCTCGAGGTTGTGGTTGTTCCCCTCGGTGTTCGGGATCCATTCGCCGGGCTCGCGGTCGTAGTCGAGGTAGAGCATGGCGGCGACTGCGTCGATGCGCAGGCCGTCCGCGTGGTATTCGCGGAGCCAGAACAGGGCGTTCGAGATCAGGAAGGACTGGATCTCCGGGCGTCCGACGTCGAAATAGCGCGTGCCCCAGCCGCGGTTCTCCATGCGGTCCTGCCCCTGATATTCATAGAGCGGCTGTCCGTCGAATTCGTAGAGGCCGTGGGCGTCCTTCGGAAAGTGCGCCGGGACCCAGTCGAGGATCACGCCGATCCCGTATTCGTGCAGCTTCTCGACGAAATACCGGAAGTCCTCCGGGTCGCCGTAGCGCGAGGTCGGGGCGTAGTAGCCGCAGACCTGATAGCCCCACGAGCCGTCGTAGGGATGCTCCATCACCGGGAGCAGCTCGACGTGCGTGTATCCCATATTGCTGACGTAGGGGGCGAGCCTGTCCGCGATCTCGCGGTAATTCAGGTAGTGCTCCCCGTCCGCCGTGCACGCGCCGTCCTTCGTGCGCCACGAGCCGAGATGGACCTCGTAGATGTTCATCGGCGCGGAATAGAAATGCGTGACCTTCGGCTTGAAGCCGCGCTGCTTCGGACAGACCGTCGCCGAGCGCTTCGCCAGCCATTTCGCGTCCTTCCAGACGTGCCCGGAGATGTCCCGGACGATGGACGCGGTCTTTTTGAGCGTTTCGGACTGGAAGGCGTACGGGTCGGCCTTCATGCGGACCTCGCCGTCCTGTCCGGTGATCGCGAATTTATAGAACTTTCCCTCGAGCGATTCCGGGCTCTCCACGCAGAGCTCCCAGATCCCCTGTTCGCTGATGCGTTCGAAGTCACGGCCCGCTTCCCAGTCGGTGAAGTCGGAGACGAGGGCCACCCGTCGGGCGTTCGGCGCCCAGGTGCGGAAGGTATAGACGTAGATTCCTTCCCTCTCCTCGCCGTGGCATCCGAGGTAGTCGTAAGCGGTATAATTGGTTCCCTGATGGAAAAGATATGCCGGGAGATCGTTTTCCCGCACGGTCTCAGGGTGTTTGGTCTCATTCATGCGCGTTTACCATCCTTTCCCTGCTACCATTATACAGGATCGCAAACAATTTTGCAAGGGCTTTTGCCGTATTCACGAAATTTATTTTTTGAAAATACCCCGATTTTGGCAACTTCCACAAGAAGCCTGTCGAATCCGCATACAATTTGACGGTATCCGGCATGAAAAAAGCCCGGAGCAGACGGGCTCCGGGCAGCGCAGAGAATCTGCGCGAAGCTGTTATCCGGGCGGCGGATCGAAGCGGGGGATCCCTCCCTCGCTCGCCGCGGTGAAGCGGTAGGGCCAGTCCTTCGCCTCCCCGGCGTAGTCGATCCCGACGCGCGGGCGGCAGAGGATCTTTTGCGGGACGAAGCCGTCATCGCAGAGGAAGAAGTCCTCCCCGGTGAGATCGCGGGCGTTGTCGGCCCTCGTGATCCCCATGGCGGCGGTGAGCCTCCCGGGACCGTCGAGAAGCCGTGCCCACGCGGCGGAATCGCCGTTCTCCGGTCTCGCGGGCATCCTCTTGCGGCGGCTCGCGCGGGTCAGATTCTCCCAGAGGCGGTCCAAGCCTTCGACGGGGACCGCCGCGCGGATCAGGACCGCCTCGGGATTGCCGTCTTCGGCTGCCGTGACGTTCATGCAGGCGTAGAGGCCGTAGATCAGGTAGACATAGGCAAAGCCGCCGGGGAGATACATCGTCTCCGTCCGCGCGGTCCGACGTCCTCCGTACGCATGGGACGCGGGATCCCCGACGCCCGTGTAGGCCTCGGCCTCCGTGATCCGTGCGGCGACGGTCCCGTCATCGTCCCGCCGCACGAGGATTTTGCCGAGCAGGCCGCGCGAGAGGGTCAGGGCGTCGCGCCGGAAGAAATCCGCCGTGAGCTTCTCAGTCAAAGCAGAGCGGCTCCGTGGGGATCGAGCGGCGCGGGGTGTGCATCATCGGGGCGACGGTATCGCGCCACTTCTTGTAGTGTTCGGTCTCCTTGTGCGCGGCGGCAGCCTCCTCGTCGCGGTACACCTCGTACAGGATGAACTGCGTGGGATCGCGGCGGTCGCGCAGGACGTCGAAGCGGACGTTGCCGGGCTCCTTGCGGGAATTCTCGTGATTGTAGGCCGTGATCTCGGCGAAGGCGTCGGCGCACTCGGGGATGACGTCGACGAAAACAAGCGTTGCGAGCATCGGGGGCCTCCTTATTCCGCCGCGAGGATGCGGAAGAACTCCACTTCCTCGCCGCCGGGTCCGAAGACGAACGCGCAGTTAAGCGTCAGCTTCACGGGCTTCGAATCGAGCGGCACCACCTTCGGCGCGCTCTTCGGCTTCGCACCGATCTCGATGGCCTTGGCGTAAGCCGCGTCGACGTCGTCCACCTTCAGAGCAAAGTGGATGTACTTCGGGTCGACCGTCTCGCGGTCACTGCCGCCCGCAAAGAGCTCGAGGATGCCGCCGTCGCCGAAGTCGAGCATCGCGATCCGGCCGTCTCCCTCGCCCCACGAGGTGTAGAACTTCATGCCGAGCTTCTCGTAGAACGCGATCGACGCGTCGAGATCCGGCGTCTTCAGCGCGACGTGATGGAATCCCATGCCGTGGATGATTTCGTTTGCCATTACAGTCTCCTTTCCGGTTGATCCGGTTTCGTTTCAGTTTTCAAAAATCGTGCCTTTTTTGACTTTTTCGATCACCTCGATGACCTTCGCGGCTTCGTCGAGCGTGACGGGGAACGGAATGTGCAGACGGATGGCGTCATAGAGCGCGTCCCAGATCCGCGAGGTGCCCTCTCCCGTAACCGGGACGTCCTCCTCGACCCAGACGAGCGGCTCGGGATTGCCGAATCCGCGTCCCGCGCCGGGCGTCTCCGGATCGGCTGTGACGGGTTCAAGCGGCACGTTCGGGTCGAGATAGCGGAGATGGAATCCTCCGTTCTTCGATACCATCGCGCCCCGCGAGCCGTAGACGATGTATTCCGGGGTCGGCAGCGCGGCGCCTCCGGAGATCTCCATGTCGACGATCCGTCCGTTGACGCCGGTCATGACGATCTTGATGTGGTCCTCGCAGTCGCCCGCCGCCGCCACATGCTTGATGTTCGAATAGAGATCCGTGTAGTCTCCGCCGCAGAAGCGGAGCGAGTGGTCGACGATGTGCGGTCCCCAGTTGAGGAGCTGACCGCCGCCGAATTCGGACAGGGTCTGCCAGTCATTGCGCCGCTGATAGCCGTTCCGGGTCAGCTTGATCTCGTAGACCTCGCCGAGCTTCCCGGAGGCGATGATCGCGTTCGCGGTCTCAAAGCCGGCCTCGAAGCGGCGGTTGTGCCGGACGTAGAGATGCGGCCCGGCGGGCTGGGAGCCGAGTTCGATGAGCTCGCGCACCTCGGCGAGATGCATGGAGAAGGGCTTCTCGATGAAGACGTCCTTTCCGGCGAGCAGCGCGGCCTTCGCGTGCTTGTAGTGGTCGCAGGAGCGTGTGGCGATCGTGACGAGCTCGACGTCGGGATCGGCGATGAGGTCCTCGTAGTTCGTATAGGTCTTCGATCCGAATTCCTCGGCGAAGGAGGCGGTCCGCTCCTCGATGAGATCGCAGACGGCGGCAAAGCGGAATTTGTCCGGCCGCGCGCGGAGCTCACCCCGGTGCATCCCGTTGCCCGCGCGCCCGAGGCCGATGAGTCCGACCCGGATGGGATTGGTTTCCACAGCTTGTCTCCTTATTTCATTGAACAGTTTCGGGCGGATCCCGGAGTCGTGGGATCCCGCCGCTCTGCCCCGATTATACCATATTTTCCTCTCCTTGTAAACAGGAGGCGCGAAAATCCGCGGGCGTTTTTCCGGACGCGCGGTCACAAATTCATGCGGTGTTCACAGATAGTCCTTGAAATCCGGCTTTTCATGGGCTATAATGTAACATAGAAAAATTTGGGATTTCCCGTCCCTTGTTTCTCATATATCTTACACGGAAAGAGGAGAACCTATGACCACCAACAAGAGCATCCTCAGCTGGATCGACGAAAACGTCGCCCTCTGCCAGCCCGACAAGATCGTCTGGATCGACGGCTCCGACGAACAGCGCGACGCGCTCCGCGCCGAGGCCTGCAAGACCGGAGAAATGATCAAGCTGAACGAGGAGAAGTGCCCCGGCTGCTATCTGCACCGCACCGCCGTCAATGACGTCGCGCGCGTCGAGGGCCGGACCTTCATCTGCACCCGCAAGAAGGAAGACGCGGGCAATATCAACAACTGGATCGACCCCGTGGAATGCTACGAGACGCTGAAGAAGCTGTACCGCGGCTCCATGAAGGGCAGGACGATGTATATCATCCCCTACTCCATGGGCATCGTCGGCTCCGCATTCGCGAAGTACGGCCTTGAGATCACCGACTCCATCTACGTCGTCCTCAACATGCTCATCATGACCCGCGTGGGCACGAACGTTCTCGACGCCATCGGCGACAGCGAGGACTGGATCCGCGGCCTGCACTCCAAAGCGGACCTCGACGAAAAGAACCGCTATATCTGCCAGTTCCCGGAAGACAACACCATCTGGTCCGTCAACTCCGGTTACGGCGGAAACGTCCTCCTCGGCAAGAAGTGCTTCGCGCTCCGCATCGCCTCCTGGCTCGGACGCAAGGAAGGCTGGATGGCTGAGCACATGCTCATCCTGGGCGTCGAATACCCGAACGGCGAGATCAAGTACGTGACCGCCGCGTTCCCGTCCGCCTGCGGCAAGACCAACCTCGCCATGATGATCCCGCCGAAGTTCTTCCGCGAGAAGGGCTACAAGGTCTGGACCGTCGGCGACGACATCGCATGGCTCCGCATCGGCGAGGACGGCCGTCTCTACGCGATGAACCCGGAG
>CACZSA010000073.1 GCA_902783705.1 uncultured Ruminococcus sp. | reverse complement strand
GACCTATTCCGGCGACCGTGCCCGCGCGATCCGCAGGATGCCGGAGTTCGATGCGGTCCGGGACGACGAACGCATGACGCCGATCCTCACGCTCCTCGACGACGTCCACGCCGAAATACTCGAACGCCGCGAAACCCGCCCCGTCTGGACGCCCGATCCGTCGGAAAATCGCACCTCGCCGGACCGCGACACCGTCCTCGCCGCGTACCGCCGGGCATTCGACGAGATGACGGCGGCGATGCGGGGAGGAGACTATGACCGGGACACCGGCTGGAAGGAGGCGGAGCGCAAGGCGGGCGAATTCTTCTGCTTCGGGCATCCGTCGGACGAGGAGATCCGCTCGGTCTTCCTCGATTTCGTCTCCTGCGGGGAGATCCTTCCCTCTCCGTTCGGGAGCGCGACGCCCGAGATCCTCTCCTGGCTCGCCGACACTGAAATGGACCGCTTCCCCCGCGCCTTCGAAATTCTCGACGAGATGGAGAAAACCGTCCTCCCACCCGCCTTCATCACGTGGAAAAAGTACCCTCCGCACCCCTGATCCGAAAATGACCGTCACCCCGGCGGTCATTTTTTGCGTCAATTTCCCAAAACCGGGTGCAATTCTCCCGGAAATATGCTATAATCGAATCAACACCACACACCGGAGGGTATTTCCATGAAATTTACGAAAGGCTACTGGATGAATAGGCCCGGCGTCGAAGCGACGGACACGGTGCAGATCCGCGAGGCGCGTTTCGACGGCGCGTCCCTCTATCTCTACGCGGTCAACTACGGGCACGACAGCCGCGCGATGGGCGGTCCGATCCTCGAGCTGACCGTCTCCTCCCCTGCGCCGGATATCATCCGCATCGAGGCCGTTCACTTCGCCGGATCGCGGAAAAAGGAACCGAAATTCGAGCTGAACACCGTCCCCGTCACCCCCGTCTTCACCGAGGACGGGAACACGCTGACCTTTGAAAGCAACTCGACCTCTCTCGTCATCACGAAGAACCCGGCGACCTTCACCTATTATTACAGGGGCCGCCGGCTCACATCGGTCGGCGAGCGCTACGGACATTCGATGATCTCGTATCTCTCCACGCCGGAGGGACCCTTCATGCGCGGCCAGCTCGACCTCGCGATCGGGGAGCACGTCTACGGCCTCGGCGAGCGGTTCACGCCCTTCGTGAAGAACGGACAGGTCGTCGACTGCTGGAACGAGGACGGCGGGACCTGCACGGAGATCGCGTACAAGAACATCCCGTTCTACGTCACGGACCGCGGCTACGGCGTGCTCGTCAACTCCTCCGACGCCGTCTCCTTCGAGGTCGCCTCGGAGATGGTCACACGGGTGCAGTTCTCCCTCCCCGGCGAACGCCTCGACTTCATGGTCGTGGGCGGAGAGGACATGGCGCACGTGCTCGGGACCTACACCGCGCTCGCCGGACGCCCCGCGCTTCCTCCCCGCTGGTCCTTCGGTCTCTGGCTCACCTCGTCCTTCACGACGTCGTACGACGAGGCAACTGTCCTCTCGATGGTCGACGGGATGACCCAGCGCGGGATCCCGCTCTCCGTGTTTCACTTCGACTGCTATTGGATGCGGGAGAACGAATGGTGCGGGTTTGAGTGGGACAAAAGCGTCTTCCCGGACATCCGCGGCCTCACAGCAAAGCTCCACGAACGCGGGCTGAAGGTCTGCGTCTGGATCAACCCGTACATCGGGCAGAAGACCGCCGCCTTCCGCGAGGCGATGGAGGGCGGATACCTGCTCAACAAGCCGGACGGCGACGTGTGGCAGACGGATCTGTGGCAGGCGGGCATGGGGATCGTCGACTTCACAAATCCCGCGGCGTGGGCGTGGTATCAGTCCAAGCTCCGCTCGCTGCTCGAGGACGGCGTCGACTGCTTCAAGACCGACTTCGGCGAGCGTATCCCGACGGACGTCGTCTACTTCGACGGCAGCGATCCCCAGAAGATGCACAACTATTACACCTATCTCTACAACAAATGCGTGTTCGAGCTGCTCACGTCGGAGCGCGGGGAGGAGGAAGCGGTCCTCTTCGCCCGGAGTGCGACGGTCGGCGGGCAGAGGTTCCCGGTCCACTGGGGCGGCGACTGCAATTCGAACTATCTCTCGATGCACGAATCCCTCCGCGCGGGACTCTCCCTCATGCTCTCCGGCTTCGGCTTCTGGTCGCATGACATCTCCGGCTTCGAGGGCACGGCTCCGGCGGACGTGTACAAGCGCTGGTCGGCGTTCGGGCTCCTCTCGACGCATTCCCGCCTCCACGGCTCCGGCTCATACCGCGTCCCGTGGCTCTTCGGTGAGGAGGCGGTCGACGTTCTGCGGAAATTTGCGAAGCTCAAGGAATCGCTCATGCCGTATCTCTGGGACGAGGCGGTCCGCACCCATCTGACGGGCGTGCCGATGATGCGTCCGATGGTCCTCGCGTTCCCGGGCGACCGGATCTGCGCCGATCTCGACACGCAGTACATGCTCGGCTCCTCCCTCCTCGTCGCGCCCGTCTTCACGGCGGAGGGCGACGTCGAATACTACCTCCCCGCGGGACGCTGGACGAATCTCCTCGACGGACGCGAGGTGACGGGCGGACGGTTCGTGCGCGAGGTCCACGACTTCTTCTCCCTGCCGCTCATGGTCCGGGAGAACACGCTCCTCCCGATGCGGAACGAGGACGGCTCATTCACCGTCCGGGCATACGCGATCGGAGACGAGGCCGTCTGCAATGTGCGGGAAGAGGACGCGCTCTTCTCTGTCCGGGCAAAGCGGGACGGCAAAAAGCTCGTCATCGAAATGGAAAACGCCCCGGAGGACCTCACCCTCCTCCTCGTCCACGCGCCGGGGAACTGCGAGGTCGAGGGCGGAGAGACTGAGGCAACGGACGAAGGGCTGAAGATTTTCGCAAAATCCGACCGGGTAACGGTCATTGAATTTGAGTAAAGAAGGAGTAAGAATCATGGAAACCATTCCGTATCCGCACTATGCGGAGGACAAGGCGCTCGTGAAGATCCATCCCTCCGCGCGGCAGCTCGCGGTGGAGCAGATGGAGTTTTACGCGTTCGTGCATTTCACGGTCAACACGTTCACGGACCGCGAATGGGGCGACGGCACCGAACCCGAAGAGGTATTCAACCCGACGGCCTTTGACGCGGAGCAGTGGACCGACGCGCTCCTCGCCGCCGGAATGAAGGGGCTGATCCTCACCTGCAAGCACCACGACGGCTTCTGTCTCTGGCCGTCCGCGTGGACCGGGCACAGCGTGAAGAATTCTCCATGGAAGAACGGGGGCGGCGACATCGTGCGGGAGGTCTCCGACGCGTGCC
Source organism: uncultured Ruminococcus sp. (assembly GCA_902783705.1). Classification (GTDB taxonomy): domain Bacteria; phylum Bacillota; class Clostridia; order Oscillospirales; family CAG-272; genus UMGS1696. The sequence goes on along the minus strand of CACZSA010000073.1, from coordinate 3,573 downwards.
GCCGGGCGGGGCTGAAATTCGGCGTCTACCTCTCCCCGTGGGACCGCAATTCCCCCTTTTACGGGCAGGGCAAGCCCTATGACGACTATTTCTGCGCGCAGCTCACGGAGCTTCTCACGAATTACGGCGAGATCTTCTCCGTCTGGTTTGACGGCGCATGCGGCGAGGGACCGAACGGCAAGAAGCAGGTCTACGACTGGGCGCGGTACTATGCCCTGATCCGCGAGCTCCAGCCCGGCGCGGCGATCTCCGTCTGCGGCCCGGACATCCGCTGGTGCGGCAACGAAGCGGGCGACACGCGGCCCTCCGAATGGTCCGTTCTCCCGACGGGATTCGCCCGCCCGGACGACGTCGCCGAGAAGAGCCAGCAGGAGGACTCCGCGGCGTTCCGGGAGAAGAGCCTCTCGGCGACGGAGCGGGATCTCGGCAGCCGGGAATTCCTCGAGGGCGCCGTCGGCTACAAGTGGAGCCCGTGCGAGACGAACACCTCGATCCGTCCGGGCTGGTTCTACCACGCCTCCGAGGACGACCGCGTACGCTCCGCCGAGACCCTCGCCGAGATCTGGTACCGTTCGGTCGGCGGGAACTCCACCTTCCTGCTCAACATTCCGCCGGACCGCCGCGGGCTGTTCCACGAGAACGACGTCCGCGCCCTCCGTGAGCTGGGCGAGTATCTGCGCCGCACCTTCGCACACAACCTCGCCGCGGACGCCGCCTTCACCGCCCCGGACGACGGGTATCACCCGATCGGGAACGTGCGGGAGAACACCTACGACGCGTACTACAAGCCCTTCGACGGGGAAAACGCGGTCGAGATCGGCGTGAAGCTCCCCTCCCAGGCATCCGTCACGCACGTCGTGCTGAAGGAGCACATCCCGATGAGCCAGCGGATCGAGGCCTTCACGATCGAGGCGAAGACCGCGGACGGCTGGCGGGAGGTCGCGCGCGGGACGACGGTCGGGTATCAGAAGATCGCCCGCTTCCCCGCCGTCACGACGGACGAGCTCCGCATCCGCATCACCGATTCCCGCGTCTGCCCCGTGCTCTCGTTCATCGGGGTGTATTGATACAGATTTCCCATACAATCAAGGCCTCCGGTTCTGCGCCGGGGGCCTTTTTTCTATCCGACGATTTTTTCATTTTTCCTCTCTTATTTTTTCGTTTTTCTGTTGACAAAATTTCATGTTGAGGTTATAATACGAATAGAAGCAAATGTCATTTGAAGGAGATCGAAATCATGACACGCAGAAAAATCCTTGCCGCCATGCTGGCACTTGCGCTCGTCCTGCCTCTCGGGCTGCCCGTCGGGCTTACCGGATGCAAAAAGAAGGAAGAGACCGCCCCTCTCCGCGGAAGCCGTTATGAAGGAACGGTCTATCCCACGCCGAAGGAGGCCGGAAATGTGCAGATGCACGCGGTCCCGCCGCTCTGGGACGAAGCCGCGGGTGCGCTCACGACCTACCGTTCGGAAATCAGCGTCACGCCGATCCCCGGGGAAGAGCGATATCAAACCGCCATCATCTCCTCGCTCGTCACCGCAACGGAGGACGCCGTTCTCCGCGAGGAGCCCCTGCCCTTCGCCGATAACCAGTCTGTTGCCTGCGGATGGCTCACCGAGGAGTCCTTCACCTATCTCTTCACGCGCATTCAGTACGAGACCACCGGACGGTCCGACGGCAAATGGTATCTCGGGCGGTACGACCGGACGAGCGGCGAAACTGTCGAGAGCGAAGACATCCGACCGTTCTTCGATCCCGATCACGGCTCCGTCGAATACCTCGTGCCCGATCAGGACGGGGATATCTGCCTCGGCGGGATGAACGAGATCGTCTTCTTCTCGCCGGAATTCGAATACCGCAGAACGATCCCCATTCCCAACGGGTCGCTCTCCGCGCTCGGCAGGACGGAGGAGGGCGAGATCCGCGCGGCCTGCTTTGTGGTCGAGATGGACAAGACGCTGCTCATCGTCTCCGCCGTCGACAAAGCATCGGGGACGCTCACGGAACGCTTCCGCTGTCCGATGAAGCACATCGGCAATCCGTGCTTCGGGCCGGGGGCAGAGTTCTATTACACAGCGGACGCGGGGATCTTCCTGCTCGCGGCGCATGAGGACGGCACGGCGGAGGAGGTGCCGCTTATGGACTACACGCTCTCCGACGTCAGCCCGCAGACCGCCTCCTTCCATGCCGTGATCGACCGGGACCGCCTTCTCTTCACCGAATTCACGGATGGCGCGGACGGGACCGGATGGTTCAGCCGCCCGGTGCTTTACGCGCGCGCGGAGGAGACGGACCTCCCGGACCGCGTCACCGTCACCCTCGCCGTCACCGCGTCCGAACCGACCCTCACGGAGAGGATCGTCTCGTTCAACAAATCGCAGAAGGAGGTCCGCATCGAGGTCACAAATTACGGGCAGTACGCGACCTCCGACGATCGCGCGGCGGGGGAGACCCGGCTCGCGACGGACATCGTGACGGGCGTCTTCCGGCCGGACATCGTGATCGGCACCCCGAACAGCGCGCCCGTCCGTCAGCTCTTTGAAAAGGACCTCTGCGCCGATCTCGCGCCCTACCTCGCCGCGGACGATCTTGTGAACGACGCCAACCTGATCGGCGCGGTGAAGAACGTCTACGGCGACGGACACGGGAAGCTCCGCGCGCTCTCGACGGGCGTCTCCTTCCTCACGCTCGCCGCGCCCGACTCCCTCCTCGGCGAATACGCCCAGCGGGGATACTGGACCGCCTCGGAATTCGTCGATTTCGTATCCGCCCTCCCGGACGGCGTCGCGTTCGCGCAGATCCCGTGCAGGGAGTACCTCGACGCGATCCTCTTCAGCTCGGATGCCCTCGCGGAATTCATCGACCAGGAGGGGGCCGTCTGTTCCTTCGACGGGCCGGAATTCCGCCGGATCCTCTCGCTCTACGCCGATCTGCCCGCCCTTGAGGACGCGCTGAAGGATCCCGCCCTCGCCGCCCTCGCCGATCCCGACGCGGCGATCGAGCGGTTTTATACCGGGGGAATCGCCCTGCGGGAATCCATGATCGAATCCCCCGCACACATCCTCAGCCTCCCCGCCCTCTTCGGCACGGACGCCTGCACCCTCATCGGACTTCCGACGGCGGAGTCCCGGCGCGGCGCAGGCATCCGGGCGGACATGCGCGACGCGATCATCCTGACCTCGTTCAGCGAGCACCCGGACGAGGCATGGCGCGCGATCCGTTCGCTCTTCGAGGGGGTGCCGCAGAGGATGCTCAGCATGAACGGCGCGATCCGCGATCCCATCCCGACGCTCCGCACACAGCTCGATTTCCTCCTCGACGCCTATGAAAACGCGGAATTCCTCTTCCGCGCCGACGGATCGTCCGAGATGCGCCGCGCCGACCCGGAGAATCCGACAGATCCCGCGTCGCTCGAGCAGCCCGGGATCGTCACCCGCTTCACGGACGAGGGACGCGCGGCGCTCTATGACCTGCTCGACTGCGCGGGCTCGCCGCTCGACGCCTCGGTGAACGAGGAGATCCTCGCAATCGTCACGGAGGAGCTCTCCGCCCTCTCCGCCGGGGCCGCCTCGAT
>CACZSA010000072.1 GCA_902783705.1 uncultured Ruminococcus sp. | reverse complement strand
GTTTCAGGCGGAGGCGGAGAAGCGGATCCGGGAGCTGTACATGTACGACGTGCTCCGCGCGGACCGGTGCATCTCCGTTCATTCCCTTGAGGCCCGCGTCCCGTTCGGGGATCTGGATTTCGTGAAGTACGTCATGGCCATCGATCCGGAGAGGAAGATGAACCGGTACGGCAAGGGGAAGTACCTGCTGCGCCGGGCGTTCGCCGAGGGGGACTGGCTGCCCCCTGAGATCCTCTGGCGGGAGAAGGCGGCGTTCTCGGACGCGGTGGGCCACTCGATGGTGGACGATCTGAAGGAATACGCCGAAGATCTTTATTCCGATGAGGAATTTGAGGAAAAGCGGCGAGCGTATACACACTGCCCGCCCTTCACGAAGGAATCCCTCCTGTACCGGGAGCTCTTCGAGAAGCACTACCCCCGTCAGGCGGAGATGATCCGGGACTACTGGATGCCGAACCGGGCGTGGAAGGGCTGCGACGTGAACGATCCGTCCGCCCGCGTTCTGTCCAACTACGGAGACAGCGGGAAATGATTGCAGAACGCCAGAGTATTGGCAAACTACGGAGACAGCGGGAAATGAAACGGGCGTTATGAGCGCTTCACACGTTTACGGGGATAATTGCCGTCGGCACGGCGGGGGAACGAAAGAACGAAGCCGTTCTCTCCGCCTCCCCCAATATCGCGAAGCGAATCATGCCCTGCGAAGCAATCATACCCGGCAGCCTTTGCGAAGCAGAATTCATCACTCTCACCCGGAGGAATGCGATATGGCGGAAAGAACACAGAGAAAACTGGTGACCGAGGACGGCGCGGTCTATGTCGGGGAGGGCTTCGGGGCGCCTGTCGACCGGGTATGCGAGCTGGTCTTCAACACCTCGATGGCGGGGTATCAGGAGATTTTGTCCGATCCCTCCTACACCGATCAGGCCGTGGTGATGACCTACCCGACGATCGGCAACTACGGGCTGAACGCCGACGACTGGGAGACGGACACCCCCTCCCTCGGCGCGCTGATCGTGCGGGAGGCGTGCGAAGAACCGTCGAATTTCCGCTGTTCGGAGACGCTGGATCAGGCGATGAATCGCTTCGGCATCCCGGGGCTCTCCGGCATCGACACGCGGAAGCTCACCCGCTCGATCCGCGATCTCGGCAGCCGGCGGGCGCTGCTCACCGACGCGGAGAGACCGGCGGAGGACTGCCTCTCGATCCTCGAAGAATCCGAAGGGCGGCACGATCAGGTCGCCCGGGTGAGCACAAAGGAGATCTACACGGTCTCGCCGGAGAATCCCCGCTTTCACGTCGCCGCCATCGACTGCGGGATGAAGAAGAACATCGTGCGCGAGCTGGTGAAGCGCGGGTGCCGGGTGACGGTCGTGCCGTGGAATACCGGGGCCGACGCGATCCGGGCGATGAATCCCGACGGCGTGTTCCTCTCGAACGGTCCCGGAGATCCGGAGGACATACCGGAGACGATCGAAACGGTGCGCGCGCTGCGGGGAGAATATCCCCTCTTCGGGATCTGCCTCGGGCATCAGATCCTCGCCCTGGCCTATGGTGCGAAAACATACAAGCTGAAATTCGGGCACCGCGGCGGGAATCATCCCGTGAAGGATCTCTCGACCGGGAAAATCGAGATCACCGCGCAGAACCACTCCTACGCCGTGGACGCGGACAGCCTCGCCGATACGGGACTCACCGTGACCAGAGTCAATCTGCTCGACGGGACGGTGGAAGGGCTGGCGGCTCCCCGGGACCGGGCGTTTTCCGTGCAGTATCACCCCGAGAGCGCGCCGGGGCCCGAGGACAGCGGAGATCTGTTCGATCAGTTTATCGAGAGGATGGAGGCGTCCCATGCCGAAAAGGACTGACATCCACAAAATCCTGGTGATCGGCTCCGGGCCCATCGTCATCGGGCAGGCGGCCGAATTCGACTACGCGGGGACGCAGGCCTGCCTGGCCCTGAAGGAAGAGGGCTACGAGGTGGTCCTCTGCAACTCCAATCCCGCGACCATCATGACGGACACCTCCGTCGCCGACCGGGTGTACATGGAGCCGCTGACGCTCGAATTCGCCGCCCGGATCATCCGCACCGAACGCCCGGACGCGATCCTTCCCGGAATCGGCGGGCAGACGGGGCTGAATCTCGCGATGCAGCTCGAGCGGAAGGGCGTTCTGCGCGAATGCCGGGTCGAGCTGCTCGGAACAAAGAGCGCGTCGATCGAGGAGGCCGAGGACCGGGAGAAGTTCAAGGCCCTGTGCGAACGGCTGGGCGAGCCCGTACTCCCCTCGGACGTCGCGCACACCGTCGAAGAAGGGCGGATCATCGCGGAGAGGATCGGCTATCCGGTCGTCCTCCGGCCCGCCTTCACCCTCGGCGGCACGGGCGGGGGATTCGCGGAGGATAAGGCGGAGCTTCTCCCCCTGCTCGAGCGCGGTCTCGAGCTTTCCCCGGTCACCGAGGTGCTCGTCGAGAAGAGCGTCAAGGGCTATAAAGAGATCGAATACGAGGTTATGCGGGACGGAAACGACACGGCGATCACCGTCTGCAACATGGAAAACCTCGATCCCGTCGGCGTGCACACCGGGGATTCGATCGTCGTCTGCCCGTCCCAGACGCTGACGAATAAAGAATACCAGATGCTCCGCAATTCCGCTTTGAAGATTATCCGGGCGCTCGGGATCGAGGGCGGGTGCAACGTGCAGTTCGCGCTGGATCCGAATTCGTTTCAATACTATCTCATCGAGGTCAATCCCCGCGTGTCCCGTTCGTCCGCGCTCGCGTCGAAGGCGTCCGGGTATCCCATCGCGCGGGTCTCAGCGAAGATCGGCGTCGGGATGACCCTCGACGAGATCCCGCTCGCCAATACCCCGGCGTCGTTTGAGCCGTCGCTGGATTACATCATAACGAAGATGCCGCGCTTCCCCTTCGACAAGTTCACCGACGCCAATCCCGCCCTCGGCACGCAGATGAAGGCGACGGGCGAGGTCATGAGCGTGGGCCGGACGTTTGAGGAAAGCCTGCACAAGGCCGTGCGCTCCCTCGAGACGGGACACAGCGGCCTATACGACAAAAAGTTCGACGCACTCCCGACGGAGGAGCTGCTGGATTCCGTCAAAACCCCGACGGATACCCGCATTTTTGCCGTTGCGGAGCTCTTGCGCCGGGGCGTTTCTTCGGCTATAATAGGGGAGAGGACCGGAATCGACCGCTTCTTCCTCGAAAAACTCCGGAAGATCACGGAGACGGAGCGTCGGCTTGCCGGTGATCCCGGTGACGCGGACCTGCTCAGAGCCGCCAAGCGCATGGGTTTCTGCGACGCCCAAATCGCGCGGCTGTGGGGCTGGGAGGAAAAGAAAGTCTGCGATTTCCGCAAATCGCGCGGGATCGTCCCGGTCTACAAGATGATCGACACCTGCGCCTCGGAGTTCTCGAGCTATGTCCCGTATTTCTACTCGACCTACGAAGACGAGGACGAATCCGCCGTATCGGACAAGCAGAAGGTGGTCGTGCTCGGCTCCGGTCCGATCCGCATCGGGCAGGGCGTGGAATTCGACTATTCCACCGTCCGGGCGGTGAAGACCATCCGGGAGGCGGGGTACGAGGCGATCATCGTCAACAACAATCCCGAGACCGTCTCGACGGACTACACCTGCTCCGACAAGCTGTATTTCGAACCGCTCACCCCGGAGGACGTGATGAACGTGATCGAGCACGAGCATCCCGTCGGCGTCATCGCGACCCTCGGCGGGCAGACGGCGGTCAACCTCGCAGAGCCCCTCATGAAGCGCGGCGTGCGGATCATCGGCACGGACTGCGAGGCCATCGCCCGCGCGGAGGACCGGGATCTCTTTGAAAAGCTCCTGCTCTCCCTCGGTATCCCCCAGCCCGAAGGCCGCGCGGTGACGAGCATCGAGGCGGGCGTCCGGGCGGCGGCGGAGATCGGCTATCCGGTGCTCGTGAGACCGTCGTTCGTGCTCGGCGGGCGGGCCATGCAGATCGTCGCGAGGGAGGCGGATCTCCGGCACTACCTCAAAACCGCCGTGGAGATCGACGAGGACAAGCCCGTTCTGGTCGACCGCTACATCCGGGGCCGGGAGGTCGAGGTCGACGCGGTGTGCGACGGACGGGACGTCTTCGTTCCCGGCATCATGGAGCTGGTGGAGCGCACGGGCGTGCATTCCGGGGACTCCATCTCGGTCTACCCGTCCTTCTCCCTCTCGGACCGGGTGAAGGAAACCGTTCTGGACTACGCGGAGCGGCTCGGCCCCGGCATCGGGATCGTGGGGCTGTACAATATTCAGTTCATCGTCACCCCGGCGGAGGAGGTCTTCATCATCGAGGTCAATCCGCGCTCCAGCCGCACGGTGCCCTTCCTCTCGAAAGCGACCGGATACCCCCTCGCGGACATCGCCGCCCGGGTCATCCTCGGACACTCTCTCCGCGAACAGGGGATCGGGCCGGGCTATCCGAAAGAAAAATCCCGGTATTACGTCAAGGTCCCGGCGTTCTCCTTCTCGAAGCTCGGCGGGATGGACTCCTACCTCTCGCCCGAGATGAAGTCCACCGGGGAGGCGATCGGCTACGACAGGAAGCTCCCCCGCGCGATGTACAAGGCACTCGTCGCGTCCGGGCTGAAGCTCCCGAACTACGGCACGGTCGTCGTGACCCTCGCGGACGAGGACAAGGAGGAGGCCCTGCCGCTCGTGCGCCGCTTCCGCCGGATGGGCTTTGCGATCGAGGCGACCACGGTGACGGCGGAATTTCTCCGCGCGCACGGGATCGAAGCCCGGACGCTCCACAAGCTGAGCGAGGGCAGTCACGAGGTGATCGACGCGATCCGGGCGGGCCACGTCAGCTATGTGCTCAACACGCGCGCTATTCTCTCGGGCGTCCACTGCGGCGACGGCATTGCCATCCGCAGCGCGGCGACCCAGTCCGGCGTGACGATGTTCACCTCCCTCGACACGGTGGGGGTCCTGCTCGACGTGCTCGAGGAAATGACGATCGGAATTTCGACCATCGACGCGAAATGAGAGCAACAGGAGGAAACCATGCACTTCACCAAAATGCAGGGGCTCGGCAACGACTACCTCTATTTCTGGGGCGAGCCAGAGGATCCCGCGGAGGTATCGAGAAGGCTGTCCGACCGTCATTTCGGCGTGGGATCGGACGGGATCATCACGATCGGCCCGTCGGAGACCGCCGATTTCAAAATGCGCATCTTCAACGCGGACGGCAGCGAAGCCATGATGTGCGGCAACGGGATCCGCTGCGTCGGGAAATACGTCTACGACAAGGGATATACCGACCGGACCCGGCTGCGGATCGAAACGCTGTCGGGCATCCGGACGCTGGCGCTGCACCTCTGCGGCGGGCGGGTGAAGAGCGTTTCCGTGGACATGGGACGGGCGGAAGCGGAGAACGATCTCCGGCTGACTGTCGAAGATAAAGAAGTCGTCTGCACGCCCGTGAACGTCGGCAATCCCCACGCGGTGCTCTTCGTCCCCTCGGCACAGGACGCGCCGCTGACGACGCTCGGGCCGAAGATCGAGCGGCACGCGGCGTTTCCGGGCGGGGTGAACGTCGAATTCGTCGAGGTTCTCGCAGAGGACCGCCTGCGGATGCGGGTCTGGGAGCGGGGCAGCGGCGTGACGATGGCCTGCGGGACCGGGGCGTGCGCGTCCGTCGCGGCGGCGGTGAAGAAGGGATACTGCCGGGCGGATGAGGAGATCGCGGTCGTCCTCGACGGCGGGACGCTCAAAATCAAAATCTCCCCGGACGGCGAGGTCACCATGACCGGCCCGGCGGAATTTGTCTGCGAAGGAGAAACCGAGCTATGCTGAAACCGAACGCGCACTACGCGGAACTGAAGGATTCCTATCTGTTCTACAACATTGCGCAGAAGACGAAGGCCTACTGCGGCGCGCATCCCGGAACAAGGCTTCTGCGCCTCGGGATCGGGGATGTTTCCCTGCCGCTCGCACCCGTTGTAGTGAAGGCCCTGCACGAGGCGGCGGACGATCAGGCGAGGAAGGAGACCTTCCACGGCTACATGCCCGAGCCCGGCGCGCCGTTTCTGAGGGAAGCCATCGCCGCGCACTACCGCTCCCGGGGGATCTCTCTAGACGCGGAGGAGGTCTTCGTCTCGAGCGGCGCCAGCGACGAACTCGGGGACATCCTCGATCTGTTCGAGCGGGAGAGCGCGGCCCTCGTGATCGAACCCGCGTACCCGGCCTACGTCGACGCGAACGTCATGGCGGGGCGGCGGATCGTGCGGCTCGCGTCCTCGGAAGACGACGGATTCACGCCCACCCCGGCCGCGGACCTCGACGCCGATCTCGTCTACCTCTGCTCGCCGAACAACCCGACCGGCGCGGTGTTCTCCCGCGAGAAGCTGAAAGCCTGGGTGGATTGGGCGAACGAGCGGGGCGCGGTGATCCTCTTCGACGCGGCGTACGAGGCGTTCGTCGCCGATCCCGTCCTCCCGCGCTCGATCTTCGAAATCGACGGGGCCCGGACCTGCGCGATCGAGATCTGCTCCCTCTCGAAGACGGCGGGCTTCACCGGAACGCGCCTCGGGTACACGGTGATCCCGAAGACGCTCGAGCGCGGCGGAATGAATCTCCGCGCCATGTGGGTGCGCAACCGGACAACCAAGACCAACGGCGTCTCCTACATCCTCCAGAAGGCGGGCGCGGCGGTCTTCACCCCGGAGGGACAGCGGCAGATCCGGGAGAATCTGCGCGTCTATCAGGGGAACGCGAAGATCCTGACCGACACGTTCGACGGCCTCGGGATCCGGTATTTCGGCGGAAAAAACGCCCCCTATGTCTGGGCAAGATGCCCGGGCGGCATGGGAAGCTGGGAATTCTTCGATCTGCTTCTCGCCCAGATCCAGGTGGTCGGCACCCCCGGCGCGGGATTCGGCGAATGCGGGGAGGGGTATTTCCGCTTCTCGATGTTCGGCTCGCCGGAGGACACGAGGGAGGCGGCGGATCGGATGAGACGGCTGCTCGGATGAATCCGCGCCTTCTCCCGGAAAACAGAACGATGAAAAGCAAAAAAACGCCCGGCTATTGCGCACGGCGGGCGGACTGCGACGGGACTGCGAGAACATCTCTGCTCTTGCGGTCCCGTTTTTTTCGGTTGAGATGGGCGATCTGCTTTTTCTTCTGGGATTCTGCCTGTACAGGCTCCGGACGTTTATTGCGCAGTTCACAAAAACTTTACAATTCTCCTCCTTGACTGTCCCCTCGGTGGACAGTTTATAATAGAATCAATCAAACCACCGTGAGGTACCTATGCGAATCAGCGATGTGGAAAAGCAGACCGGCCTGACCCGCAAGACGATCCGGTTCTACGAGGCGAAGGGCCTGCTCACCGTCGGGCGGTCCGACAACTCCTACCGGGACTACGACGAGGCGCAGCAGAACTATTACACCTTCCAGCACGACCAGATCGGCGTCTTCGCGGTCCCGGTCACCTCGACCCGTCTCGAAGCGGCGGGCGCGGTCTTCGAGGCCATGTCCTCCGAGAGCCGCGTCTCCGTCGTCCCGGCGTACTATGACATCGCGCTCAAGGGCAAGTATGTGCGCGACGAGGACTCCCGCGCCATGATCGACATCATCCACAACGGGCATCTGCTCGATCCCGCGTGGATCTTCTGCTCCAACCTCGGCGACCTCGCGCAGTCCCCGCGGAACCTGCTCCGGGGCGGCTCCAGCGACTTTGCATCCTATTACGCGTCAAAGAATAAGAGCTATGAAAACGGTCTGAAGGTCCTGATCAAGGGCTATGAAAAGAAGCACTGAACGGGAGGTCACGATGAAACTGCTTCGCTTTGCCGCTCCCCTGACCGCCGCTGTCGCCGATACCAAAAGGCAGACCGCCTTGACGGTCGAATCCCGCGCGGAGGGATCGGGCTTTGCCGTCCGCGTCCGGGTCTTCTCGGACTATGCCGCCGAACCGCTGACCCTCATGGCGTCCGATCTCCCCGAAGGCGCCGCCCTCGCCCTCCTCGTCCTCCCGTGGCGGATCGAGCTCTGGGCGGACGGATGGCTCCGCGACGAGGAATGGCCCGCCGGAACGCTCTTTCTCACGGACGTGCCGGACGGGGCATGGACGGATGCCGGGATTATGGCCTCGTCCGATCCGATGAATGACGACCGGGCCAATCTCCCCCTTCGCGCGCCGGACTACCGGACCGACTGCGGCATTTCGGCAAACGACGCCCCGGAGCGGATCATCGGACAGCTGCTCTCCCAAAACGGGGAGAACCCCGCCGAGGGATGGAAGCCGTCCGATCCCGGCGTCTATGCGGGCGACTGCATGCCCTATACCGACACGGACCCCGACGGGCGCGAGCGGTATCACGTTCTCTACCTGAAGGACCGCCGCCACCACCGGAGCAAATGGCACAAGGGCGCGCATCAGTGGGCCCACATGTCCACCCGGGATTTCAAAGACTGGGATCTGCATCCGCTCGCCGTGTCCATCGACGATCCGGCGGAGGGCTCGATCTGCACCGGCTCATGGCTGAAAACGGCGGACGGAACGCATTTCCTCTACTACACCGTCCGGCAGACCGACAATGCCCCCGCCCCGATCCTGCGCTCCCGCTCGGACGACGGATACGCCTTCCGCCGCGATCCGGACTTCCGCATCGAGCTCTCCGACCGCTATCACGGACCGAGCGCGCGGGATCCGAAGATCGTCAAAGCCGGGGACGGCACGTATCACATGTTCGTGACGACCTCGCTCATGACGGGAGAATCCGCCGGACGCGGATGCCTCGCGCACCTGATCTCAGCGGACGGGGAGCAGTGGACGGAGGCGGAGCCGATCTATGTCTCGCCGGACGGGGATCAGCCGGAGTGCTCGGACTACTTCGCCAAGGACGGCTGGTACTATCTGATTTTCAGCCACCGCGGACGGGGGCAGTACCGGATCTCCCGCAGTCCCTTCTCGGACTGGCAAATGCCGGAGAATCCCGATATCCCCTGTGAGAGCGTCCCGAAAATGGCCCTCTGGAACGGGCGGATCCTCTTCACGGGCTTCCACCGGATCGACGGCTACGCGGGGACCCTGACCTTCACCGAGGCCTGGCAGGAGTCCGACGGATCCCTGCGGTTCGGCTCGCCGCCGGTATCCTGAAGAGCCGGAGAGCAGGGCTGAAAAACAGGCGTGATCCCGAATCCTTCCGGATTCTCACCCCCGCGGAGATGATTGTTTTTTTGAAGCATGTACGCAAAGGGGCTGTCGCATTCACGCGCAGAAGCGGAGAAATGCGACAGCTTTTTTTGTATTTGAAACCGGGTTCCGGTTTTCATATCCTTTCAGACAAATCATTGTCATTGCGAGGAAGGCGTCATGAGACGCCTGACGTGGCAATCTCTCCAAACCGGGTAATGCAGGCAGAGAATTGGTGACAATATCATGCACAGCTAATCTGAAATTGCCACCCGGCTTCCATCCTGCTCATCAATTTCGGAGAGATTGCCACGTCAGCTGAGTTTCAGCTTGCTGAAATTCGCTCCTCGCAATGACAAGCTTTCGTTTGTCATGAAAT
>CACZSA010000071.1 GCA_902783705.1 uncultured Ruminococcus sp. | reverse complement strand
CGGCTCCGACGAGATCATCGTCTCCGACAACCAGAACGGCGAGGACGGCCTGAACTACGTCTTCACCGAGGGCGACCGCCTGATCCTCGGCGGCGAATTCCTCATCAAGAACCTCAAAATGAACAAGGTCTCCGTCATCATGCAGGAGATCGGACAGCAGCCCATCCTGTCCTTCGGCAACTCCACGGGCGACAGCTCCATGGCGGAATACGTGACGAGCGGCAACAAGTACCCGTCCCTCGCGTTCATGCTCTGCTGCGACGACACCGTCCGTGAAAACGGCAGCGAATCCAAGGCGCAGAAGATGTTCGATCTCTGCGGCGAATTCGACTGGGTGCCGATTTCCATGAAAAACGACTGGACGACCATCTACGGCGAAGGCGTCGTGAAGAAATGATCCTGTACGTCAACGCGTGCGTGCGCGGCGAATCGCGGACCGACCGGATCGCGCGGGTCCTGCTCGGGCGGCTCGGCGGCAAACAGGAGGAAGTGAGGCTTTCGGAGGACACTCCGGAGCCTCTTTCCGCAAAGCGGCTGGCACGGCGCACGGCACTCATCGAGCGGGGCGACTACGCCGATCCGATGTTCCGGTATGCCCGGCAGTTTCAGCGGGCCGACACGATCGTCATCGCCGCGCCGTACTGGGACCTGTCCTTTCCCGCCGTCCTCAGGACCTATCTCGAGAACGTCTACGTGACGGGGCTCGTCTCCGAATACACGCCCGAGGGGATCCCTCACGGGCTGTGTCGGGCGCGCAAGCTCTGGTACGTGACGACGGCCGGCGGACCGTACGTCCCCGATTTCAGCTACGATTACATCCGCGCCCTCGCGACGCGCTGCTTCGGCATCCCGGAGACGGAGCTTGTCATGGCGGAGATGCTCGACGTCGAGGGCTTTGACGCGGAGACGATCGTGAGGGAGACCGCGGACCGGATCGCCGGGGCGGACAGATAAATCATGAAGCAATACGCCATTTACATCGGGCTCAACGACGCCGTGACGCACGAACAGCGGTTTGACACGGAGAAATACCGGTCCATCCTCAAAAATGTATGCCGGAGCTACCATACGCCCTTTTCCGTCCATGTGGTCGAGGGCGGGTACTTCCACGACGACGGGACCTACGTCGATGAGCGGACGTTGGTCCTGACCGTTCTCGATGCGGAGCCGGAGACGATCCGCGAAATCGCCGGGGACCTCTGTGCGTTCTTCCGGCAGGAGAGCGTGATGGTCACACAGAGCGACGCCGAGGTTTTCTTCATCCGGGAAAAGCTCGGGGATTGAGCGCAGGATCTATGACGGACAAAAGAACGTGAGAGCCATGAAAAATCATGAGGCAAGAGCCGGATGGCGCGGAGAATACACCCTCGGCGGCGAAGCGATCGAGGAGATCGCCGAACGCCTCGAGGACTATCTGCGCGCGTCCGGAACGGAACACACGGATATTCTCCGGATCCGCTTCTCGCTCGAAGAGGCGCTCCTGCGATGGCGGGACCGCTTCGGGGAGGAAGCTGAGATCCGGGTGAGCGCGGGAGAGCGGCTCCGGCGGCCCACGATCACGATGGAGCTGACCGGGGACCCCTACGATCCCCTGACGAGCGCGGAAAACGATCTCGGCGCATGGGCGGACTCCCTGCTCGACGGGATCGGGCTGAATCCGGTCTACTCCTACCGGAGGAATACGAACACGGTCCAGCTGCACCTGAAGCGGAAACAGCTTCATCCCGCCGCCGCGCTGGGGCTTGCCGTGGGCCTCGGGCTCCTCATCGGCCTGCTCGGGGATCTCCTGATCCCGGAGAGCCTGCAGGACAGGGTGCTGACCGCCTTTTTCGAGCCCGTGCGGAACGCATTCCTGCGGATCCTCAACACCGCGGGCGGGCCGATCGTGTTCTTCTCCGTGCTGGCGGCGGTCTGCGGCGTCGGAAACGCGGCGTCGATGAGCCGGGAGGGGAAACGGCTGATCCTGCGCTTCCTCGTGAGCCTCACGCTCATGACCGTGCTGACCGGGACGGTATCGCTCCTCGTCTTCCATCCGTCATCCGGCGGGGCGGAGAGCGGCGGCATCCACGGGATATTCGACTTTTTCATGCGCATCATCCCGACGGACATCCTCACTCCGATGATCTCGGGCGACTCGCCCCAGCTCATTCTGATCGCGCTGGTGCTCGGACACGCCTTCCTATCCGTCGGTCAGCAGTCCGGCGGGCTCGTGGGGCTGGTCGATCAGCTCAACACGGCGGGACTCCTCGTCGCGGACTGGGTCGGGCGGGTGACGCCTTTCTTCGTCTCGCTCCTCCTCGTCTTCGGGATCTGGAATGAATCCCTCGCCCCGCTCCTCGCGCTCTGGAAGCCGGTGCTCCTGTTCGTCCTGCTCTGCGGCGGGATCTTTCTCCTCCGGCTTTTCACGGTGTCAGTGCGCGAGCGGATCTCCCTCCGCGCCCTGCTCGGCAAGATGAAGGACTCGTTCCTCGTGGCCCTGCGCACGGGGTCGGTGAACACGGCGTACGGCGCGAATCAGCTCTGCTGCGAGCATCGGCTCGGGATCGGGCGGCCGCTCACGAAGGTCGGACTCCCGCTCGGGCTCCTCATCTACATGCCCGCCGGGACGGTCGCGTCGATGATCGTGATCCTTTACGAAGCGTCCTCCGCCGGCGTCGCGGTGTCGCCCTTCTGGCTGCTCATGGCGGTGCTTCTGACGATCACGCTTCAGGCGGCGAGCCCGCCCGTGACGGGGATCGGACTTCTCTCCTACGCCGTGATTTTCACCCAGCTCGGGATCCCCGAAGACGCGCTCACGACTGCGATGGTCGTGGACATCCTCTTCGGATTCGTCACGGCGCCGCTCAATCAGGCGATGCTGCAGCTGGAGCTGGTGCTCGAGGCTGACCGCAGCGGCGCGCTGGACCGGGAGACGCTGGAGCGGGAATCGTGAACAGACAAAAACAAACAGGACCGCGCGGCGAATGCACGGTCCCGTTTTTTTGTTGTTTTATTCAGTGCGCGATTTCCTCGAATACCCGGTAGTCCTCCACGAGCGCGATCTCGTCGAGGAAGAACGGCGTGCCGAGCATCTCGTCCGAGGAGAGGTCGAAATACAGGTAGATGGCATGAACCGTGCGGGCGTCAAAGGTCGACCCGGAGCCGTCGCGCGCGCCGAAGTCCGAAGTCGGGAACGCGAGCCAGCCCTTGAAATCCCTGACGGAGGAGTTCTGCGCCGCGCCGAAGCATCCGTCCGTGCCGTGGTACATCGTCCGCCATTCGGTCTCCCCCTCGGCGAGGAGATAGAAGGGCAGATCGGTCCGCCCGTCGATGTCGTCGGTCGAGAAGAGCTCGCCGTACCGGTTCACGAGCCCGAAGCACGCCTTGCGGAAATCGATCCCGGTGAAGTCGACCCAGACGCGCAGATACCGGGTGCTCGGATAGTCGCGCGGGATCCGGTTCACCTCGTCGGCGAAGAGGTAGAGGCCGCGGTTGCTGTGGCTCGACGCGTCAACCGTCACCGCGCCCGCCCTCGAGCCCTCGAATCCCCGTCCGTCGGCGAGGGAGAGCGTCGTGTCGCGGAGGATCGCCGCCCCGTCCCACTGACCCGCGAAGTAGTCGCCGTTCGCCTCGCCGCCGTAGACGCCGTTGTCTGCGCTCCGGCGCAGCCGCTTATAGCTCTCGAAATCGGTGAACGTCCCCGTATAGCGCACCGGATTGTCCGACGCGTAGGGCACGATCACGCTCTCGGGCGTCTCGATTTCGGCGGTGAGCGGCTCGCCCTCGACGTCCCAGGCGTTGACCGGATAGACGGAGATCGTGTACGTCGTCCCGTCGTGCAGGCCCGTGAGCGCGCAGGAAACCGTCTCCGGCATCGGCTCAAAGTAGTATTCCGAGAAGTATTTGATCTCCTTGCGGTGTCCGTCGGCTTCGGCGACGAGGCGGTAGCCATAGATGCACTGGTCGTCGAGCGCCTGCGGGACCGTGACCGTCACGGAGGTCTCCGTCAGGCGGTCGAAGGAGATTTCGCTCCCCTCCGGAAACCGCGGAGCCGTCGCGCGCTCCCCGCGTTCCGGGGTGTAGAGGAAGGTCGACGGATCGGACGGATCCTCGATCCAGTAGCAGAGCTGCGTGTCCGGCGGATCGGTGTTCGAGGGTGTCCGGAAGAAATCGTCCGTCAGGAGATTGTAGGGCTGGATGAACACCCGGCCCTCCGCGTCCGCTTCGACGATGTAGTACTGCGCCGCGTTTTCCTTGCCCGGAGGAAGAGTGCCGCCCGTCATGCCGCGCTCCATCTCAAAGTAATAGAGCGTCCCCGTGTTGAGGAAGGTGCAGCCCTCCTGCCAGATCGAGAGCGGATTGTTCATCGGCCCGTGCGAGTCGCCGGAGAAGTCGACGACCTGCGGATAGGCGGTGAGCGTCCGGCGCAGGGCCAGGGAATCCGGGGTGTACCACGAGCGGCTGACATAGACCGTGTCCTTCACATGGTGGTG
>CACZSA010000070.1 GCA_902783705.1 uncultured Ruminococcus sp. | reverse complement strand
GTCACGCGCTGGCTCGACGGGCATCCCGGCGCGATGGAGCGGGTGATTTTCAACGTATTCTCAGACAGGGACAGGGAGCTTTATGAACGGATTTTTGAAAAAGCATGAGCCGGACTACACCGACTCTCTGCGCCGCGGCATCGCATACGTGAGAAGCCTCCGCGGCGGACTGACCGAAGAGGAGGGCACCCGGGCGGAGAATCTCGCGCGGCTTGCGGATGCGCTCAGGGACTGCGAGGCCGTCGTGATCGGCGCGGGCGCGGGACTTTCGACCTCGGCGGGCTTTGTCTATTCCGGCGAGCGGTTCGATCGGTATTTTTTCGATTTCCGGGACCGATACGGGATCCGGGATATGTATGCGGGCGGCTTCTATCCCTTCCCGGACGAGGGGACGCGGTGGGCATGGTGGGCGCGGCACATCTATTTCAACCGCTATGTCGGCGCGCCGAAGCCCGTTTACCGCGATCTTCTTGCCCTTATGCGGGACAAGGACTATTTCGTCATCACCACGAACGTGGATCATCAGTTCCAGCGGGCGGGGTTCGACAAGTCGCGGCTCTTCTATACGCAGGGCGACTACGGCCTGTTCCAGCACGCAGACGGGCGAATAAAAAAGACCTACGACAATGAAGCGTGGGTCATGGAGGCGATGGCGGCAGAACGATTCGTGCGCGGGAAAAACGGGGAATTCATGGTGCCGCCGGACCGCCTGTTCTCGATGCGCCTGCCTGAGCGGCTGATCCCGCATTGCCCGGACGACGGCGGCGCGGTCTCGATGAACCTGCGGGCGGACGACACCTTCGTCGAGGACGAGGGATGGCACGAGGCGGCGGCGCGGTATGCCGGATTCCTCCGGGCGCACGAGGGCGTACAGGTTCTGTACCTCGAGCTTGGCATCGGTGCCAACACCCCGATGATCATCAAGTATCCCTTCTGGGCGATGACGGCGGACAATCCCCGCGCGCTCTACGCATGCCTGAATTACAGCGACGCCGTCTGTCCCGAGGCGATCGGGGAGCGGGCCATGCTGATCGACGGGGACTGCGGGGAGGCGATCGGCGCGCTCCTCGGAGCGGAATCCTGACGGTCAGCGATCCCACCCGCCCTCAGACGAGCAGCTCATAATAGTCCACGTCCAGGGCGATGCCGAATTTCCAGCCGGCCTCGCGCAGCGTCCCGACGTGGCGGAAGCCGAATTTCTCATGCAGATTCCGGCTCGCGGTGTTGTCCGATGTGATAATCGAGACGACGGCGTGGAGCGCGGGATCTGCTTTTGCGTGTTCGAGGACGTGCGCCATGAGCGCTCCGGCGACACCCTGACCGCGGGCGGGCTTGGCGACGTAGACGGAGAGCTCCGCCGTACGGTCGTATCCGCCGCGCCACGAAAACCGCGAGAGGGAGATATACCCGGCGATCCCACCGTCCCCGATCTCCGCGACAAAGACGCAGCGCGGGGACTCGCCGTGTTCTTCGAGCCACCGGAGCCCCTCGTCGCGGCTCATGGGCTCGAGGGCAAAGGTGGCGATGCCGTGGAGGACCTCTTCGTTGTAGATCGCGAGGATCGCGTCGATGTCCGAGGGCTCCGCTTTCCGGATTTGTATGCTTGTCATGCCGATCCACCTTTTTTTATTGGATTCGGAGGCCGGGGCGCTCCCGGCTGTCCGTGGGATGCCTGTGCGGGGGATCAGCCGAGGATCTCTCCGCAGGCCTCGTCCGCGCGCTTCCGCTCGTTCTCCGCGACGTCGGGGGACTGGTATTCGAGGCCGTAGATGTACGCCGCCCAGAGATGGGTGAGCATCCGGTAAAAGGCGCGGCGGACGCCGGAGCCGGGAGACGCGGGCGTCTCGCCGTACGCTTCCCGGAAGGCGTCCGCGTCCCGTCCGAGCCAGAAGACCTCCATGTCGGGATCGCCCCAGATCGCGCGGTCCGCGTCGATGATCGCGGCGAAGCGGCGTTTCCCGTCCCCGTCGGCGGAGAGGAGCACGTTCCCGCTCCACAGGTCGTTGTGCAGGAGGCGGGGTGTCTTCACCTCGTCGAGAAGGGGTTTTGCCCGCTCGAAGGCCGCGCGGAAGCGATCGTACTGCCGCAGTGGGATGAGTCCGGTCGGGCGGCAGACGGATTCCCATTCGTCGAGCTCCTTCGCGAGCGCGCCGCTCCAGCAGTCGGATCCGCCGCCGTGGAGAACGTCCGCGATCCGCCCGAAGCGGAGACCTTCGATGCCGTTGAACGCCCGCATCGCCCGCCCGAGATCGCCGAGGACCGCGTCCCGCTCGTCCGGGGTGAGCGAGGATTCGACCTCGGACAGGGGGGAGGAGGGAATATAGCGCA
This sequence comes from uncultured Ruminococcus sp., assembly GCA_902783705.1. Lineage (GTDB taxonomy): Bacteria > Bacillota > Clostridia > Oscillospirales > CAG-272 > UMGS1696. Next base: position 2,913 of record CACZSA010000070.1, on the reverse strand, counting down.
CGAACATCACGTCCCGGTCGATCACCTGCTTCGAGGTGTCCGACGCCAGCACCTCCGAAGCCGGGATCCCGCGGAGCGCGCAGAGGCGGTAGACCTCGACCTCGGCTTCCATCAGAAAATGCTCGTAGGGCAGGAGCAGATGGCGGTTGACCGGGCCGAGGCGCAGGACGGCGGTGCCGTGCTCTTCGGTTTCGGCGAGATAGGTGGTGTTGAAGAGCCCGCCGGAGAGAAGACGCGCGGAGAGGAGACGGTCGCCGAGCACACGGGCGGTCACCAGCTCCAGCTCTTCCCGGGAGGCCTCGCGGTAGAGATCGGTCGTCATGGGGAACCTCGTTCGGTGGAATTTCCGTATTGCCCTATTATACCACGCCTATCGGAAAAATGCAAGACGCGGGACGCGTTTGAGGGAGGTTTTTATCCCTGCCGCGCGAACTTTTTGCCCATTTCATACGCCGCGCGGCATTCTTCCGGGAATACGGTCTCGTGACGCCGCTGCTTGGCTTCCGCGTCGAACATCGACCACGGCCAGTCCGTTTTGCCGTAGTCCCGGAGCTGGAGCGTGTTTCCGCTGACGAACACCTGCGCCGGGCCGACGAAGCGGGAGAGGGTCCGACGGTAATTCTCCAGAAGGCCGTCGTAAGCGGTGTCCGGCGCGTTGCTCGTCATGATGAGGAGCACGGGGACGGAGCGCACGCTGCAGACGGGCGTTTCCAGATTGTAGGTCAGGCTCTGGAAGATGAGCCGCTCGTAGAGGGCGCGGAAGGAGGCGGTCATCTCCCCGAGGTAGTTCGGAGAGCCGAGGATCAGCCCGTCCGATTCCCGGATGACGTCGAGGACCGGGGTGAGGCCGTCGCGGCAGACACAGCGCCCCTTGAACCGCTCCTTCTTGCATCCGAAGCAGGAAACGCATCCGGTGTAGCGTTCGAGACGGAACAGGTCGAAGCGCCGGACTTCGGCGCCGGCGGATTCCGCGCCGCGCGAGGCCTCGGAAATCAGAGTCTCCGTGTTCCAGCCCATCCGCGGTCCGGCGTTGACGGCAATGATCGTTTTGCTCATAGGTGCTCCTTCCTTTTTTCTTATCGGTTTGCCAGCACCGCGTCGATGGCGGCGAGTTCTTCGTCCGAGAGCTTCATGTTCTCGAGGGCCTTGGCGTTCTCCCGCACCTGCTCCGCACGGGACGCGCCGATGAGGACGGAAGTCACCTCGGGAAGTCTCAGCGCCCAGACCAGCGCCAGCTGCGCGAGGGACTGCCCGCGTGCCTCGGCGATCTCATTCAGCTTGCGGACGGTGGCAAGGAGCTGTTCGCTGATGTCGGAGGGACGGAGGAAGCGCGGATCGTGCCCGGCTCTCGAATCGGCGGGGATGCCGTTCAGATACCGTCCCGTGAGCCTGCCGCCTGCGAGAGGACCGAACGCCATGATCCCGACGCCCTCTTCCCGGCACACGTCGGTGAGGCCATGCTCGATGGAGCGGTTGAACATGGAGTAGTTCGGCTGATGGATCAGCATGTGCATCCCCATCTCCTTCATACAGGCGACGGCCTTTTTGGTTTGCTCCGGGTTATAGTTGGAGATCCCGGCATACAGGGCCTTGCCGCTCTTCACGATATCGTACAGCGCACCCATGGTCTCCTCGATCGGGGTGCCGTCGTCCGGGCGGTGGTGGTAGAAAATATCGACGTAGTCCACGTTCATCCGCTTCAGGGACTGATCGATCGACGCGATGAGATACTTCCGCGAGCCGTCGTTGCCGTAAGGACCCTTCCACATGTCGTAACCCGCCTTGGTGGAGATGACCAGCTCGTCGCGGAAGGGCTTCCAGTCGCGGCGCATGTGCTCGCCGAAGTTCCTCTCCGCTTCCCCGTAGGGCGGGCCGTAGTTGTTCGCGAGGTCGAAGTGGGTGATCCCGCAGTCGAACGCCGCGCGCAGAATCCCCTGCTGTACGCCGAAGGGGGTGATGTCGCCGAAGTTGTGCCAGAGGCCGAGGGAGATGGCGGGGAGCTTGAGGCCGCTCTTTCCGCACCGGCGGTAGGGCATTCTGCCGTCGTAGCGGCCTTCGTCCGGGGTGTAGGATACGTACTGCTGATAGCTCATGATGGTCTCCTTATGTGAGAGAGATGGATCGGGGCGGGTGTTGAGGCATGCCCGATGAATAGCCTTCTATATTTCGATTATACCACATTCCCCGGCGGAAATCAAGGCCCGGCGCGAAAAAGAAGGGGAGAATCCGCGCCGCCGATCCCTTGACAGGACGGGGACAATATGCTATAATTTTCATGGAACATAGCACACTATTTTGAGAGGTGACACCATGATCGAGAACTTTTCCATCGCTGTCCGCTTATTGAACATTCAGAACGACAAGCTCGCCAATTCCATGCTCGAAGCCTACGGCATGACCAACGGGCAGTTCAAGGTCCTGAACCTGCTCTACGCCCGCCCGGCCTTCTCCCTCCGTCAGGTGGACATCGAGGACTTTTTCCTGATCTCCAACCCGACGGTCACCGTGATCCTCAATTCCCTTGAGAAGAAGGGCCTTGTCGAGCGGCGCGTCAACCCGGCGGATTCCCGCTCGAAGCTCATCGGCACGACCGAGAAGGCGGAGGCGATGCGCGGGGAGATGCACGCCGTCGAGAAGAAGCTCTCCTCCCGCCTTGACGAGATCCTCGACGGGGAAGAGAAGGAACAGCTCATGCGCCTGCTCAACCGCGTGATCGAGGGCATTCTCCCGCCCGCCGAGCTCTACCGCTACCGGGAGCCCGAAGAAATGAAGAAATAAAGCGCGCGGACGGTGCTTCGGGTGCCGGTCCGCGCACGGAGGAAAACCATGAAAACCTACATGTTCTGCAACGCGCACCTCGATCCCGTCTGGCTCTGGCAGTGGGAAAGCGGCATGAGCGAGGCGATCTCGACC
>CACZSA010000069.1 GCA_902783705.1 uncultured Ruminococcus sp. | reverse complement strand
GCCGTCGGCGGAGAACGCGATCTTCGCGCGGTAGAACGCCTTCATCGCGTCGATCATGTACTTCGTGTCCGCCGTGCCGCCCGTCTCGTAGGACGAATGCATCGCGAGCTGGGCGAGGCCGATATCGACCGTCGTCATCGCGACGTGCGTGTTCGAGATCGAGCCGAGAGTCCCGCCGCCCGCCAGATCGCTCCGGTTGGCGAACTTCTGCGTCGGAACGCCCGCGCGTCGGCAGATCTCGCAGAAGATCGCGGAGGAGAGTGCGTCCGTCGTGTATTTCTGCGCGGCGTTCGACTTCACGACCACGCCCTCGTTCATATGCGGGACGTTCAGACCGTCGGAGAATTCCGGATGGTTCGGATGCTTCGCGTGTCCGTTGTCCGCGGAGGCCATGAAGGAGGAGGCGAGCGCCTGCTTGAGGGAGAATCCGAGGGCGTCCGCGATCCGCTCGAGGGTGTCGAACAAGAACTGCGAGCCCGCGCCCTGCTTCGTCGCCGATCCGGTCTCCTCGTTGTCGAAGGACGCCCAGACCGGGAGCATCCGGCACGCCTCCGATGCCGCGGCGTCGCGGAAGCCTTCGAGCGTCGTGTAGGCGCACTGGAGGTTGTCGATCCGCGGGGTGGAGTAGAATTCCCCGTCCGCGCCCCAGATCGTCCCGGGCGTGCGGTTGTAGAGATAGAGGTCCGCCGAGAGGACGGCCGATTCGTCGACGCCCGTCTCCTCCGCGAGGATCCTTTTCAGCGCGCCCTTCTGTTCCTTCCCTGCGAAGAGGGGCATGAGGTCGACGGCGGGGTTGAAATTGTAGCCGGAGTTGATGTTCCGGTTCATGTGGATCGCGACGTTCGGGATCAGCACGAGGTCACGGTCGATCTTCACGAGCCGCGCTTCGATCCGTCCGCCGTCGATCACCACCGCGCGTCCGGCGAGGGAGAGCGGGCGGTCGAGCCAGGAGGAGGCGATCATGCCGCCGTACCCCTCGACGTTGAGCTTGACGTACTTCCCGAACGCGTCGGTCTCGGAGTCAGCTTTGAGCTTGTAGGTCGGGCTGTCCGTATGGCTCGCGGCGAGCAGGAAGGCGTTGTCCGCGCCCTCTGGCAGGGCGAACGCGAGGATCGAGGACTGGTTGCGGGTGACATAGTACTTCCCGCCCCGCGCGAGGTCCCACGCGTCGCATTCGTTCAGCCGTGTGAATCCGGCCTCCTCGAGCATCCCGGCGGCGGTATTCACCGCGTGAAAGGCCGTCGGGCTGTCTTGGATAAAGGCGATCAGCCGCTCTGTCGCCTGTCTGTTCTCCTGTGTCATGGATGGATCTCCTTTGTCGGTATTTCGTTCAGAATGTCGTTTACGCGCCGATGTCGCAGAGCGGGAGGATCTCATAGCCCTGCGCGCGGATCCAGTCGATGAACTCGGGCAGGATCGCAGCGTTGGTCGCGGATTCCGCGTGGAGGAGGTAGACGGCCCCGGGATGCAGGCAGGCCTTCACCGCCGCGATCCCCTCCTCGTAGGTGGGCTGCTTTTCCTCCTTCCAGTCGTCGTAGGCGAAGGACCACATCACCGTGCGGTAGCCGAGCTTCGCCTCGATCGCGAGGAGCCATTCGTTCACGGATCCCTCCGGCGGGCGGAAGTAGAGCATGTCCGGCGCGTCGGGAAACGCCGTCTTGAAGGCGTCCTCGCAGAGCTGCATCTCCCCGACCACCTCGGCGGCGGTGAGGGAAGTCATGTCGTAGTGGTGATAGGTGTGATTCCCGACGAGATGCCCTTCGTCGAGCATTCTCCCGACAAGGGCTGCGTTCTTCTCGACGTACGGTCCCGTGATGAAGAAGGTCCCCGGGGCCTTTTTGTCGCGCAGGGCGTCGAGAATCTGTCCCGTCACCCCGGTCTCGTAGCCGCAGTCAAAGGTCAGATAGATAACCTTGCGGCTCTCGTCCCCGCGGTAGATCCCGCCGTACTTCGCAAGCGTGTCGAGGGTCGATTTCGCGCGGTCCGCCGTGGAACCCTCCGCCGCCCAGTAATAGGTGACGGTCCCGGTCCACTCGTCGTAGCTCACCCGTCCGGGGAACCAGTTGTCCTTATCGGGCGGCTGATTGCTGTCGGCGAAGCGCTCCTTCGGGATCTGATCGGCTTCGAGCAGGGTCGCCATGCCGGAGGTGTTCCGCGCGGGGATTTCATAGACATAATAACCGTTCACGACGTTCCAGACCAGCCTGCCGAACGGCGAGGAAGAATCCGGATTGTCGAGCGGCAGAAATACCGGGGTCGTGTCGGTGACGGGTTCGATCTCGGGCTCGGTCTCTGCCGGATCGGGTACGGCTCGTCCGACGCCGCCCATTTCAGACGGCAGATCCGCCGCGAGCTTCTTTGCGCAGGCCGCGAGCAGAATTCCCGCAAGCAGGATCGCCGCAAGCCGCAGTTTCGTTTTCATCCTCTCTCCTTCCGTCTGTCTCGGTCCGTTCGCGTACATCTGATCCCCGTTGTCGTGATTCTGTGATTTTTAATCTGCCGAACGCTCCGCCGCCGCGAGGACCTTGAGGAGCGTCAGGCGGTCCCGGACATACGGCGCGTACCGCAGGGATTCGGCGAGGAATTCCGGCGACGCGTCCAGTCCGATCTCATCGGGCGTGGTCGGTGTGCCCGCCAGCTTCAAGAGCCGCTCGATCTCCCCGGAGGACGGGAGCGCACGCTCCGCTTCATGGAGGAGGCGGTCGGTGTCGTCCGTCAGCCGGATCTTTGTGAGGCTCGAGGAGGCGGGCGTTCCGTCCGGGAGGTTTTCGCGCAGGATGCCGTCCGTGAGGTCGCGGAAGACGGGCTCGAGCGCGGCGCGGTCCATCACCTTTGCGGGATCGATCGCCGCGATCCGCCCGTAGTCTGGCCCGTCCGCGAGGGCCCGGTGGTAGACCCGCGAGACCGCGAGGAGTCCCACCGCCACCTGCTCGCCGTGCAGGCCGTCGTTCGTCTCGTTCAGGCGGTGCATCTCCCAGAGATGGGACATGTGATGCTCCGCGCCGGACGCCGGACGGGAGTTGCCCGAGAGCTGGATCGCGAGGCCCGAGATCTGCAGGGCGTTCATGACCTTCTCGCAGTACGCTTCCCTGCCGATCGTCTCCCGGTTTTCGAGCGCGTCGACAAGCGCGTCGATCGCCTCGGCTTCGAGGGAGACCAGCTCCTCGCAGAGGTATTCCCCGGTGAGGATCTGCCCGACGCGCCAGTCGAAGAGCGAGGTGTACTTACCGAGCACGTCGCCGACGCCGGATGCCGTCAGCCGTGCGGGCGCGGAGGCGAACACCGCCGGATTCGCGAAGGACGCGGCGGGCGGGGAGGCCGGGAACGTCAGCTTCTGTCCGTGCCACGTCATCGCCGCGACGCCGGAAACAAATCCGTCGACCGACGCGGCGGTGGGATAGGAGACGAACGGGATGCCGCGTTCATGGGCGACGTAGCGGGTGATGTCGTGCACCGATCCCGAGCCGCACGCGATGAGCACGTCGGGCCGTTCCCGGTCGACCGTCTCGCCGACGCGGGCGCACCACACCTCCGTCGCGTGCGCGTGTCCGTCCACCGTCTCCACCTTAGCCGGAAAGAGGTCGGCGAGGCGCGGCGCGAATTTCACGGTGTTGTCGTCCGCGATGATCAGCGGGTCCGTCCAGCCCTTCGAGCGGAGGTAGTCCCGCATTTCCCGCTCCGCATCGGGGGAGACGACGCATTCCTCGGTGAGGAGCGTGTGCCGCCGTCCGCAGGGGCAGGAGCGCATGATTTTCAAAACATGTTCAAACATATCGGTTGTCCTCGGTACCGGGCATCCCCGGTTCTATTGTCCGCGCGCCGCGCATAGGAATGGTGCGAAAAACAATCCGATCCGTCAAGGAGGTTCGTATCATGTTTGTCTGCACCGTCCGCGCAAGCACGCTGAAATTCTTCGGTGTGATCGCCGTCTCGCTCGCCGTCCTCTGCGCCGTGGTCCTCTCGGTCCCGGAATACGTCCCCGTCTCCACCAAGGCCGTCACCGCCGCGGCGGAGCAGTACCGCTACAAGGGGGTGAAAACGAAGGAGGACGCCGCAGAATTCCTCGCCCAGTTCGGCTGGGAGGTCGAGGCGGAGCCGCTCGAGGTCACGAAGATCCGCATCCCGAAGGAATTCGACAAGGTCATGAAGTCCTACAACGAACTGCAGCGGGGACAGGGCCTCGACCTCGCGAAATACCGCGGCAAGGACGTCACGCGCTATACGTTCCGGGTCACGAATTATCCGGATTACGACGGCATCGTCATGGCGAACGTCATCGTCTGGCGGAACCGCGCCGTCGGCGGGGATATCTGCTCCTCCGACGTGACGGGGTTCATCCACGGCTTTGAGCGGCCCGTGAAATCCTAACGCTCAGGCCTCGAACGTGAAGGCCTCCCACGGGATGTCGACGGGTGCCTTTTCCGTGAGGATCGCGTCGACGTGCATCAGCAGCGGGAAATCGGCGGGATCCACTTCCCCGCGTTCGGCCCGGATCCGCACGGCCCGCGCCACCCGGACGGCGACGACGAGCGATTCGAGCGTCACGCCCTTGAGCTCCGCCTTCGCCTCGTCGATGTCGAGCCCGCGTCCGAGCAGGATCCCGACGAGCCTTGTCCGCCCGCCGTAGACCGTGACGTAGAGGTCGCCCGCGCCGACGCAGAGGTTGTCGAGCGTCCCCGCGCCCTGCATCTCGAGCAGCTTCGCCATCTCGCGCACCGCCTCGCCGAAGACCGCCGCCTGCGAGTTGTAATGGAGCTCGGAGTCGAGCCCGAACTGCCGCTGATTCAGCCCGATCGTGAGCGCGACGGCGAGCGCGTACCCGTTTTTCAGGGCGACCGCGCTCTCGATGCCCGTGACGTCGGTCGAGAGGCTGATGTGGTAGTAATCGGTCTTCATGATCTCGCGGATGCGGCGGAGGGTCTCCATGTCGTGTCCGCAGAAGGCTACCTCGGTCTGATCGTGCGCGACAAGCTCATAGCTCGTGCAGGGACCGCCGACCGCGTTGAGGTTCGGGTGCCGCCCGATCTTTGCGAGCCGCTCCGCCCACACCGCGGGATAGGGCAGGAGCCTTCCGTCCGGAGTGTCGAGCAGCCCCTTCGTCACGGTGAGGATGGGCGTCTCCTCCGGCACGGCGGGCAGGACGTGTTCGCCGAACCAGTCGACGCCGAAGCTCGACACGCCGCCGATCACGAGGTCCGCGCCCCGGATCGCCGCCTCCATCTCCTCGATCTGGTAAAACTTCACCCCGTCGGGGAAATCCTTTGTGAATTTCGGATGCCGATTCACCGCGCGGCAGGCGTCGATGATCTCCCGGTCGAGATGCGTGCCGACGAGGCGGACCTCATGCCCGTTCTCCCTCGCCGGAAACGCGAGCGCGGATCCCATCATGCCGGATCCGACGATCGTTACAACAGCCATTTCAAACTCCCGTCAATATCTTTCAATTCAATCAATCGTGCAGGCCCTTCGCGCGGAGATAGTCCATCGCCCACGCGGGATCGTTCGAGGTGAAGAGGACGGCGCCGTTTTCGATCGATTCGTCGTAGGCCTCGGGCGTGTCCTTCGGATAGAAGACCCACGGCTCGACGCCGTACGAGAGGGCGAAATCAAACATCTGCTTCGGCACGACGGAGACGCCCTTCCACGTGCTGAACAGGCAGACGCAGTAGGCGTAATCGTAGACAAAGCGGCGCTGACCTGCCCCCATCAGCTCCTGCGGATGGTAGGCGTGGATGCGGATCCGATCTCCGTACTTCTCAGCGAGCCATTCGTTGAGCACCCCGCTCCACGTGTTGACGACGCTCCGTCCCGTGACGCCGTACCGGTCCATCAGGGCGATCGTCTTTTCGGCGGATTCGTAGGCAAACGCGCCCCACATCGCCGGATAATCCTTCAGCTCCACGTTGAGCATGATCTCCGGGTGCTCCGCCATGAACGCGAGGAATTCCTCGAACGTGGGGACCCGCTCGCCGCGGAATTCTTCTCCCTTCCACGCGCCCGCGTCGAGGGACTTCACCTCGCTGAGCGTGAGATCGTGCAGGAAGCCGTGCCCGTCGGTCGTGCGGTCGACCTTGTGATCGTGCATCACGACCAGCGCCCCGTCCTTCGTCATGTGGACGTCGAGCTCGATCATGTCGGGATGGAGCGCGGCCGCCGAGCGGAAGGATGCCATTGTGTTCTCGGGGCAGTATTTCGCGTTTCCGCGGTGTGCGGCGACGGATATTTTATTTTTGTAAGGCAATTTTTCCATCAAAAAATCTCCTTGATCTGCGCTCCCCATGCAGAGGAAGTGCCTTCCTCTGTATTGTATCACAGACGGGAGATTTTTTCAATGAATTTTCCGCGGTCTTTTGAGAAAATGTTGCGCCGAATGACGTTTACAAAGCCGCTTCCCACTCGGCCTCCCGGAAGCCGATGAGCACGGTCTTCTCCGTCACGAGGATCGGGCGCTTCACGAGCATCCCGTCGGAGGCGAGCAGGGCGATCTGCTCCTCCTCGCTCATCGAGGGCAGGCGGTCCCTGAGGTTCATGGATTTGTAGAGCAGCCCGCTTGTGTTGAAGAATTTCCGCAGCGGCAGCCCGCTCGTCTGCTGCCAGCGCGCGATCTCCTCCGCCGTCGGGTTCTCCTCCTTGATATTGCGGTCGTCATAGGCCGCGCCGTGATCGTCCAGCCACTTCTTCGCCTTCTGGCAGGTCGAGCACTTCGGATATTCGATGAACAGCATGTCAGACTCCTTTCAGCATGACGGCGATCCCGCGCGCGAGGCGTTTTTCCGGATCGTTGAAATGGCCGCCCGCGTTCAGCTCGAAGACGGCGGGGACGCCACTCTCCCCGAGGATCCGGCACGCGCGGCGCGTCTCGTCCTCGACCTTCGCCATCCGGGCGTTCTTCGTGCCCTTCTCCCGGTCGCCGACGGAGAGATACACCCCGTCGAGGGAGGGAGCCTGTTTTTCAAGCCAGTCGCCGAAGCCCTCGAACCAGAGGGATCCGGACACCGACGCGCAGGCGGAAAAGTCTTTCGATCCGCACGCCGCCCAGAGCGCGAACAGCCCGGCGAGCGAATAGCCCGCGATCGCCCGGCGGCGGTATCCCTTCCCTTCCTCGACCGCCGGGAAAACGGTGTTCCGGAGAAAATCGAGGTGATCCCCGGCATGCCCGCCGAAATCGCGTCCGCTGCGGAAGACCTTCGGCGCGGGCCATGGGGAGAGCGCGTCGTCCCAGTCGATCCCGCCGATCACCGCGAGGTCCGCCGTGACGCCTTCCCGCTCGATGCTCTCCCGTACATGGCAGGCGGAGACGAAATCCTCGTGCAGATAGACGACCGTGTCCGCCTCCCCCGCCGCGGAGCGCAGGAGCCGCACGGTCCCCGCCCCGAAGCGATGCGTCTCACACCGTCCGGCGAAAGCCTTCAGCCGCTCGAGGATCACGGTATCCGCCGGGCAGAACGCTGCGGGATCGCACTCGTCCGCGCGGACCCATTTCATCGCGTGATGCTCGACGAGGGTGGGCTCCCCGGACCGGATGCGCGCCTCAAAGAGGGTGAGGTGCACCGTGAGATCGGGATATTCGTGCGTCACGTCCATGAATTCGTCCCCGACGTCGAGCGTGACGGCAAGCTCCTCCCGGCATTCCCGCACGAGGGCTTCCTTCTTCGTCTCGCCCGCCTCGACCTTTCCTCCGGCGAATTCCCAGAGGAGGGCGCGCTTCTTGTTCTCCGGGCGCTGGCAGACGAGAAAACGGTCGTCGTCCCAGATCAGCGCGGCGACGACCTCGGTGATGGTTCTTTCACTCATAATGCCTGTATTTCCTTGTAGATTTCCTGCATTTCCCGGTCGATGGCGGCGATTTCGTCCGCGCAGGCCAGCATGCGGTCGCCGATGCCCGCCGGGATGGTTTTCGCGTTCTTGTAGCGCAGATCGTGTTCGAGGCTCGCCCAGAAGTCCATCGCGACGGTGCGGAGCTGGACCTCGGCCTTGACCATCTCCGTCCGCTCGGAGAGGTAGATCGGCAGCTCGATGTCGAGGTGGAGGCTGCGGTAGCCGTTGTAGTTCGGCTCCCGGATGTAGTCCTGCTCGCGGAGAAGCCGGATGTCCGACTGCCTGAGCAGCATGTCCGCGACGGAATAGACGTCGTCGATGTAGCAGCAGACCACGCGCACGCCTGCGATGTCGTTGACGTTCTCCCGCGCGGATTCCGGCGTGACCTCCTTTCCGCGCGCGAGGAGCTTGTTCACGATGCTCGACGTGGACTTGACGCGCGACTCGATGTGGTGGATCGGGGAGCGCTCGTACTTGACCCGGAACTCGTCGTTCAGGATCTCGAATTTGATGGTGAGCTGGCGGATGGCGGCGTTGTAGAGGTGCTCCAGCTCCGCAAGCTCGCGGTAATCCTCGAGGAGGCGTCCGGGGTCGATTGCCGCGCCGCTGACGTTCTCCTGCGGGATCGGGATGGGGTTGTTCACAGCATACTCCTTCTTCCGCAAAAATCCGCCGGAGGATGGGACCGGCGGAGATGCGGAATGTTCGGTCATTTCATGAAATTCGCCCGCAGATAGTCCGCGGACTGACGGACGGAATCGAAGGGATCGCCCGGCCAGGTGTCCTGCTCGACGACGTAATACTTCACGCCCGCGCGCGCCGCCGTCTCGAGGATGCCCGCCCACCAGAGGTTCCCGTTTCCGACCTCGGTGATGAACGGACCGTTCTCCCCCCGTCCCATATCCTTGAGGTGGAGGATGTCGATCCGGCCCGCGAGCTTGTCGATCCAGTACCGGACGTCGCCGCCGCCGTGCTGTACCCAGTAGGTGTCGAGCACGAAGGAGGTGCCGTCGGGATCGAGCCCCTCGACGAGCATGTCCATGATCGTCTTGCCGTTCTTCATGCGCATGAACTCGTGGCTGTGGTTGTGATAGGTGAATTTATAGCCGTGCGGGCGGATGCTTGCGGCGACGGTGTTCGCCTGTTCGATGAAGCGGGCGACCTCGTCAGGATCGGTCGCGTGGAAGCCGCCGATACCCATGTTGTGCGTCCCGAGCGCCTCGTGGTTGCGCATCGCCTCGTCCGGGTGGCGGAGCATCAGACCGAAATCGTCATGCGTGCCGCAGATCCCGATGCCCTCCTCGCGGGCGATTCTGCCGAATTCCTCGTAAGGGATCGCGCAGCCCGCCGTCTGGGCGTAGGCATAGCCCATTTCGCGGATGCGCCGGAAGCTCATGCGGATGTTCTCCGCCGTGTCCATCGTGGGGCGGATGGAGAAAAGCTGCAGTCCAATGGAGTCGATCATGGTTCGGGTGTCCTTTCCGTCTGTTTTTCCGGTTCTATTATACCCGGTATCCGGCGGGATTTCAAGCGGTTTGATGAAATTTCGTCGGTTTTGACCAAAGGGATTTGTGCGCTTTTTCAGGCCCGTTCCCGGAGGCGAAAAAGCGGGGAGGAAGTTTACAATTTTCTGTTGTTTTTTTTGAGAATACGCATTGCATTCCGGCTTTTATTATGCTATAATACTTTTCATCCGAAACTATGGAAACACGAGATTTCCGTACACCATCGAAAGGAAAGCATCACCACCATGAAGAGAATCCTCACAAGCATTCTCGCCGGCATGCTCCTCCTCGCCTCCGTGACTGCCTGCTCCAACAACAGCGCGAACGCGGACGACGGCGCGAAGAACAATTCGGCGAACTCCCAGACCCCGACTGCCGATCTGACGGAAGAGACGGAGGAGACCGCGCGCTTCCTCGATTCCATGCCCGAGACCATGGATTTTGAAGGCCGCAGCCTGAAATTCCTGCTCACCGAAGGCGCGAACGGCAACATCACCGAGCTCTCGATCTACGCCGAGGAAGACAGCGGCGAGGTCGTGGACGCGGCGGTATTCCAGCGCAACATCGTCGTCACCGACCGTCTCAACGTCGCGATCGCCGAGCCCCAGGTGGGCACCGACTCCGGCGCGAACGGCACCACCATCCGCAACGCCGTCAAGGCCGGCTCCGCCGACTACGACGTCTTCGGCGGCTACCAGTACTACAACATCGTACTGGCGTCCGAAGGCATCCTTTACAACCTCAACAATAAGGAAAACTTCCCCTACAACGACTTCGACCGCGAGTACTGGGGCACGGGCTACATGAAGAACATGAGCTACGACGGTGAGAAATTCTACTGGTGCACCGGCGACCTCGCGCTCCGCTACACCGGCGGCATGTACGTCATGTATGTCAACTCCACGATCTTCAACAACTACTATCCGGACGTCAATCTCTACTCCGTCGTCGATGAAGGCGACTGGACCATGGACAAGGTCTCCGAGCTCGCCTCCGTCGCGTACGTCGACCTCAACGGCAACGGCTCGATCGACGGCAAGGACCAGTTCGGCTTCGTCACGCAGTCCAACGACCTGACGGACGGCATCGCTGCGGGCTGCATGGTCGACTTCTCCACCCGCGACGAGAACGGCCTCCCGGTCATCTCCCTCGACAACGAATGGACCTACAAGTTCTGGGACAAGTACTACAACCTCATGTTCAACAACTCGGCCTGCATGATCAACCCCGTCGGCACGGATGACTCCATCGCCATCATGACCGCCTTCGGCGCCGGTCAGTTCATGATGACCGACAACAAGCTCTATCAGTCCCCGATCTACCTCCGCGACATGGAAGACGACTTCATGATCCTTCCGATGCCGAAGCTGGACGACACCCAGCCGCATTACAACACCAGAATCCACGACTCCTGCACGATCTTCGGCGTTCCGGTCTCCGTCGGCGGCACGGACTGCATCTCCGCGACCCTCGAGGCCCTCGCTTCCGAATCCTTCAAGGAAGTCACCCCGGCTTACTATGAGATCGCGCTGAAGGTCAAGTTCACCCGCGACTCCGACTCCGGGCGCATGATCGAGCTCTGCCACGAAAACGTCACGATCGACTTCGCCGCGCAGTGGTCCAACAAGCTCGGCGACATCAACCACTTCTTCCGCGGACGCGCCGATGCGAAGGAAGAATCCATCGCCTCCACCATCGCGAAGAACTCCAAGGTCTGGAACAAGTCCTTGGAAAAGCTCGTGAAGGCGTTTGAAGCGCTCGACTGATCCGACCGATCATCACGGATCTATGCAAAGAAGCTGTCCCCTTTCATGGCGGACAGCTTCTTTTTGCCCCGGAGAACGGAAAAAGACACGGTATGAGCCTGACCGTGTCTTTTCGTTTATTTCCGTTATTTCTCTTCGCTCCAGATCCGCACGATCCCGCGGATGATCTCGGCGACCTTTTCCATGCCCTCGAGGGTGCAGTGCTCGTAGGGGCCGTGGAACGCGAAGCCGCCCGTTCCGAGGTTCGGGCAAGGCAGTCCCATGAACGAAAGCCGCGCGCCGTCCGTTCCTCCGCGGATCGGGTCGTGGATCGGCTCGATACCCGCCTGCCGCGTCGCCTCGTCCGCGATCTCGACCACGCGGAACACCGGGCGGATCATCTCCTCCATGTTCCGGTAGGAGTCCCGGATCGTCAGCTTTGCCGTCCCCGGTCCGTATTTCTCATTGACGAGCTTTTCGATGTGGCAGAGTGTCGCCTTGCGCGCGTCGAACATCGCGGCGGAGTGATCGCGCACAATGTAGTGCAGCTCGGCGGATTCGCAGTCCCCGCGCATGTCGGTCAGGTGATAGAAGCCCTCGTAGCCCTCCGTGTTCCGCGGCGTGTCTCCGGCGGGCAGCATCGCGTTGATCTCCATCGCCACGAGGGACGCGTTGATCATCCGGTTTTTCGCCTCGCCGGGATGGATGTTGTAGCCGTGGATCTCAAAGGAGGCGGAGGCGGCGTTGAAGTTCTCGTACACGACCTCGCCCTCCATGGAGCCGTCGACCGTGTAGGCGAAATCCGCCGCGAAGGTGTCCAGATCAAAGCTGTCGGCGGAGGTCCCGACCTCCTCGTCCGGCGTGAAGGCGATCGAAATCGGTCCGTGCGGGAGATTTCCGCCGAGGATGGCTTCCATCGCGCAGAGGATCTCCGTCACGCCCGCCTTGTCGTCCGCGCCGAGGAGCGTCATGCCGTCCGTCGTGATGAGCGTGCACCCGGCGAGGGCTTTCAGATGCGGGAAATTCGCCGCGGTGATCGTCCTCCCGCTCGAGCCGAGGGCCACGTCGCCACCATTATAATTCTCATGGATCTGCACATTCATCGGGCTGTCCGCGAAATCCGGGGAGGTGTCGATGTGCGCGATGAAGCCGATCCTTTTGCAGCCCTCATATCCGGGCGTCGCAGGGATGTGTCCGTAGACGTAGCAGTGCCCGTCGACGTGCGCGTCCACGATGCAGATCTCCCGCATATCCGCGGCGAGTTTCTCCGCAAGCGCAAATTCCTTTGCTGCCGTCGGGACGGTCGAGGAGTGCTCGTCCGAGGAGGTGGGAATGTTCACATAGGTCAGAAAACGTTCGAGAAGCGTCATGATGATCCTTCCTTATATCCGTAGTTTTATTTTCGCACGATCTTCACGCCGTCGGGCGCCTTCAGGGACGCGCCGGACTTCGTGAGCTCGACCTCGATGTTGCCATAGGGCGTCGGATAGGTGCCGCGCGCCCAGTCGAGGCCGGAGAGATGCGGATCGAAGAGCATTTCCCGGCATCCGGGCGCGAGGACCTTCAGGCCCAGCACGTTTGCCGCGAGATACGGCGCGGGACCGGACGCCCATCCGTGGCAGAGGCTGTGGCGAAGCTTGACGTAGCAGTGCGCGCCGAAGTCGCCGTGGATGTCGATGCCGCCCTCGGGAACGATCTGATCGATCCCCGTCGCGCCCTCCGCCCAGTCGACGTTGAAGTCCTCCCAGAACGTCGTCGCGCCGAGCTCGAGCATCCTGCCCCAGTAGCCGCGCATGATGTCGAGGGCCGCCTCGTATTCGCCCGCCGCGCCGACCGCCGTGAGGGTGTAATAGCCGAGGAAGGTCGAGAGTCCGCGCGCGCCGTCCTTGCCGATGCAGGTCCGGTAGGCCTCCTTCGGATCGATGATCCCGCTGAGGGCGAGAAGCGCCGCGGGCTGTTTCCAGTCGCCGTACGCCGGGACGTGTGCCAGCAGCCTGTCCGCCGCGAGGAAGCACTTCTCCGCCATGTCGCCCTCGCCGAGGGTCTTCATGATCTCCCCGCCGCCGAGCAGCGCCATGCGGAAGAGTCCCTGCAGGCCTGCGTGCTGCGCGTCCGGGTAATTCGCGGTCGGCCAGTCGAAGAACCGCCCGCCGGGGAGGATCTCGGAACCGTGCTCGTCCACGTAGCTGACATAGCGCGCGAGCATTTCACGGATATAGTCCTTCTGCGCGGCGAGGTAGTCGAAATTCCCCGTTCCGCGGTACCACTCGGCATGGCAGAGGAGCCACCAGAGGTTGTAGGAGGACAGCCCGTTCATCGACTGATCCGTCGGCGTGACGTCGCGCACGAGGTCGAGGGACTTCGGGACGACCTCATTCTCGCCGAAGACTGCAAGGATCGTCGCAAGCTCGGTGTTCATGTCGCCCGCCCAGACGAGCCGGTCGCGCTTGATGCCGTCCCAGAGATACCGCTGCATGTTGAGGTGTACTGTATAGGCGGCGGTGTCGTAGATCCTCCCGATCAGGGGATCGCTGCATTCGAAGGAGCCGCGGTATTCGATATCCCGGTAGACGAGCGTCGCCGTGACGCACCGGATCTCCATGTACATCCCGGGCGAGGTCAGCTCCACGTAGGCGAAGCGGAAGCCGGATTCGTTCGATTCGTTCGACGCCCACGGACCGGATCCGGTCATCATGTCGCGGTTGGCGTGGTCGTTCGTCGCGTTCTTTTCGCCGACCGGGGTGAGCGCCTCCGAGACGCTCTCGCCGAGACGGAGGATGTAATTGGCGTACGCGCCGTTCATCGACCAGACGGAGACCGTGACCGTCCCGTGCAGCTCTCGCCCGAAATCGACGAGCACCGCCGCATTCTCCCCGCCCTCCCGGTTGTCGAGGACGCACTGGTCGTGGTATCCGTAGATCGCCACCTGCGCGGGCTTGTATTCCGTGAGATGCGCCGCGCCCTTCACGTTCCCCTTCGTCAGCACGACGCGGGTGGGAAAGATCACCTTCCGCTGCCGCTCGTCGTCGATGCCGTAGATTCCGAATTTCTCCTGTAATTTCATCGAAAATCCGTCCTTTCCGCCCGATCCGGGCACACCTTTCCGTTTCAGTATAAAACAAACGGCGGGGTTTGTCAAGGATTTTGACGCAATATGCAAATATTAAAAAATTGTCCTTGAAATCCGCGCGCGCATCGCGTATAATAGGATAAAACAAACAAAAAAGAGGATGTACCCATGATCCGCGATCTTGTCATCGACAACCGGAGCTACCGCAGCTTCGACGAATCCCGGCGCATCGGACGCGAGGACCTCGTCGATCTCGTCGACACCGTCCGTCTCTGCCCCTCCGCCGTCAACCGCCAGCCGCTGAAATACCGCCTCGTCCATGAGCCCGAGGAGGTCGAGGAGGTCCTGTCCCACACGCATTGGGCCGGGCTTCTTCCCGACGTCAAGCTCCCGCCGGACGGTCACCATCCCACAGCCTTCATCGCGGTCTGCTGCGACAAAACGATCACGGAGAACCCCGATTCGGCGCGCACCGACTGCGGCATCGCCGCGCAGACGATCCTGCTCATGGCGACCGAGCTCGGCTTCGGCGGATGCATGATCGGCGCGTTCGAGCGGGAGGAGGTCGCCCTCTCCCTGCGGCTGCCCAAAAAGCTCTCCCCGATGCTCCTCATCGCGCTCGGCGTCCCGGACGAGACCGTCATGATCTGCGACCTTCCGAAGGACGGGAACACCGCGTACTTCCGCGACAAGGCCAACCTGCACTTTGTCCCGAAGCGTTCCCTCGAGGACGTCATCGTCGAATGATCCTCTACGCGCTCGCCGCAATCGCCCTCTTCGTGTTCCTCGCTGTCCGGACCGCGCTCGACGCGAAACCCGGCGCGGATCCCCAAAAGAAGACGCGCGTCAACCTCGTCCTCGGCCTCGCGGGCGCGGGGATCACAGCCCTCGCGTTCGGGCTCGGGATACTGCATGTCACCCGCCTCGACGACGACGGCTGGGCGTTCGACGTGTTCACGTACTACTATCTGGTTGCCCTTCCGGTCTGCGCCGCGGTCATCTTGCTCCTTATCCTCGCCTCCCTCGGCGCGCGCACATCCGTGACGCTCCGGGGCGGCCTCTTCCCGCGCTTCCGGGTCCTCGCAAATCTTCTTTCCTCCGCATTTACCCTCCTGCTCACCCCCTTCTATGCCGCTCTGACGGACGGCGCATCGGTTCCAATCCGACCGCTCCTTCTCGTCTCCGGCATCGGTATTTCCCTGCTCTTCCGCCTCGCGCTCCTCGTCGAGTACCGCGTCCGGCGCTCCTGAGCAGTCATTCAAGAAAGGCTTTTCCATGAAGACCTCCGTCAAAATCGCGTCGATCCTGACGCTTCTCATCGCAGTCCTGACCCTCTCCTGCCTCCTCTCGCCCGCGTACGCCGCCGGGGAGACGATCACGAAGACCGTCAACATCGCGGCGGCAAACAAGAACGAGAGCGGCCCCGGCTACAACTGGGCAAACCGCTACGACGTCCTCACCCTCTCCGGCCTGCGCATCGAAACGGACGATCCCTACGGCCTCCGCCTGCCGAAGAACTGCAAGGTGATCCTCGAGGGCGACAACTACATCAAGGCCTCGAAATACGGCATCTCCCTCTCCGGGACCGTCGATTTCAAGGGCTCCGGGACCCTCACCGTCGAGGCCGGAGAGATCGGCTTCTATCTGATCTCGCAGGACAAGACGCAGAAGATCCGCCTGATCGAAGGCACCTACACCATCACCGCCGGAAAATGGGGCATTTACAGCGACGCCGCGGACTTCTCCTTCATCGGCGACAGCATGACCGTGAACATGACGGATCCCTCCGCCCCCGCGATCGCCGGACGCTGCGTCAACCTCCTCGGAGGGACCTTCACCTCCAACGCCCCGGTCGAGGCCTCTCAGGCGCTCCTCGTCAACGGCGTCACGCTCGACATCCGGGCAGATTCCCCCGCTCTCTCGGCGAAGAATCTCGAGATCAAGAATATCGAGCTCTTAAACGGCGGAGACTACAACGGAGAGAACGCGATCTCGGCAAAGGGACTCGCGAAGTTCCACGCGACGAGCGTCCTCCTCGGTGAGGGCGTGCCCGGCTGGGTCGATTATCTCCTCCTTCTCGCCGCGCTTGCCGTCGTCGCCGCGCTGATCGTCTTCCCGTCGCTCCGAAAGAAGAAAAAGAAAAAGGAACTCTACGAACGCCTCGCCAAAGAGGGCTACCACGTCCCCGAAGCGTGAACGCACAAGGGCTGCTCTCCGGGGCAGTCCTTTTCGATCTGAACATCCCGAATACCGATTTCCGATTTCAGAAAGGCATTTTGATATGAAATCCATCCGTGAAGTCTATAAAACCGGGCGGGGGCCGTCCTCCTCCCACACCATGGGCCCGCAGAAGGCCGCGATGATCTTCCGCGCGAAATATCCGGACGCCGCGTCCTACCGGTGCGTTCTCTACGGCTCCCTCGCTGAGACGGGCAAGGGTCACCGCACCGACACCGCCGTGACCGAGACCTTCGCGCCGCTCCCCTGCGAGGTGATCTTCAACCCGGACCGCTCGATCCCCCTGCCCCACGACAACACCCTCGACCTCTTCGCGCTGGACGCGGACGGGGCGGAGATCGGACGGATGCGGATCATGTCGGTCGGCGGCGGGGATATCCAGGTGGAGGGCGAGCCGGGGTACGATCTTCCCGAGGTCTACCCGGAGGCCGGGTTCACCGAGATCGCGGAATCCTGCCTGCGGCGCAACATCCGCCTGTCCGACTACGTCTTCGAGCGCGAGGGCGACGGCATCCGGGACTTCCTCTTCGACGTATGGAACACAATGAAGCAGGAGATCGAGGAAGGACTGACCCGGCGCGGCGTCCTCCCCGGCGGTCTGAACGTCGAGCGGAAGGCGCAGTATCTCTACAATCAGCGGCACATCGACGAAAGCGCGAACACGCGGGAGAACCGGATCGTCTGCGCGTATGCCTTCGCCGCGAGCGAGCAGAACGCGGACTGCGGGACCATCGTCACGGCACCGACCTGCGGCTCCTGCGCGGTCCTGCCGTCGGTGCTGAAATACATGCAGGAGCAGAAGGGCTTCTCCGACCGCCAGATCGTGAAGGCGCTTGCCGTCGGCGGGCTGATCGGGACGATCGTGAAGCAGAATGCCTCGGTGTCCGGCGCGGAATGCGGATGTCAGGCGGAGATCGGGACGGCCTGTTCGATGGCGTCCGCCGCGCTGTGCGAGCTGCACGAGATGTCGATCGGGCAGATCGAATACGCCGCGGAGGTCGCGCTCGAGCACCATCTCGGCCTCACCTGCGACCCGATCTGCGGGCTGGTGCAGATCCCGTGCATCGAGCGGAACGCCGTCGCCGCGATGCGCGCCATCAACGCTCTCTCGCTCGCGAACTTCCTCTCCGAGACGCGGAAGATCTCGTTCGACATGGTCGTGCACACGATGTACGAGACGGGCCGCGACCTCAACGTCCGCTACCGCGAAACCGCCGAGGGCGGTCTGGCGAAGCTGTATTCGTGATACCGCAGGACAATACAAAAGCTCCGATCTTCCTTTTCCGGGACCGGAGCTTTTCGTTTATTCATCTTCGGACTCATCGTCGTCCGTCAGGGCTCGGACAAGTGCGGTGGGGGAGAGGACGGGGACGGAGGAGGGCTTGAAGTGATCCGGATTCCGCGTGACAATGCAGTCCACCCCTTCGCGCGCCGCGGCAGCGATCATGACCGCGTCCTCGTAGTCTCCGTTCGGAATGGCGATCGCTTCTCGGCAGTCCCCGGCGGTGGTGTCGATGACCTCAAAGAGTCCGAGAAGCTTGGCGATGACGGCCCTCGCTTTGGAATCCGCGTTTTCCTCGCCCCGGAACTGCTTGCGGGAGAAAAAATGCAGGTCCGTCACTTCCTTCGCGGTGAGGCAGCCGGTGATTCGACGATTCGCCGCGGCAAGAAAGAGGATCCGCCCGTCCTGATACCACGGTTCCCTCCGCTGGAGCACGTCCACGATGACGTTCGTATCGAACAGCACTCTCATTTGTCTTCCCCGCGTTCCTGCATCGCTTCCTCGAGTGTCGTCGCCTGCGGCAGGATCCCGACAAGGGACTCCGCCAGCTCCACGCGGTCCTGAAAGGGATTCGTCAGCTTCGCCACGATTTTCCCGTACTGGGTGATATAGACGTCCTCTGTGGCGGCGAGGAGCAGATACTTTCCGAGGTTGGCTTTCAGCTCGGTTGCCGTGATGGACATGAAACCGCCTCCTTTCGTTCGTTTCCAGTATATCAAAATCGGACGGTTTTGTCAAGAGTTTAGGACGATTTCAAACTCAATTTCGGGTGATGTCTTTTCTCCGATGGAGAATGGGTCTGTTCATAAAATTCGTCCAAAATATCGAAAAATCCCTTGCTTCTCCCCCGCGCTTGTGATAAAATGAGATCGAAAAATCGCAACGCGGGGGATTTCTGTATGTTCAGACGCCTTCTCAAGCTCGCGAAGCCGTGGTGGGGAAATCTCGGGATCACCATTCTCTCCCTCATCGCCGCCTCCCTCCTCAATCTCGTCACGCCCGAGGCCGTCCGGCGTCTCACCGCGGCCCTCGGTTCCCCGGATTCCCTGACGGTCCAGCTCATCCTCTCCTACGTCGGCATCCTGCTCGGCGCGTATCTTCTCCGCGCGGGGTTCCGCTTCCTCTCCATGTGGCAGGCGCACATCGCGGCGTGGAATTTCGTGGCGAACCTCACGAAGCGGTGCTACGACAAGCTCCAGACGCTGTCCCTGCGCTATTATTCGGACAAGCAGACCGGACAGATTATGTCCCGCATGATCAACGACACGCGCCAGCTCGAGCTCCTGATCGCCCACTCGGTGCCGGATCTCTCGTCGAACGTGCTCGTGATCCTCGGCGTCGCCGTGATGATCTTCCGCATCAACTGGAAGCTCGCGCTGTTCACGATGATCCCGGTCCCGGTGATCGTCTGGCTGTCGCGCATCTTCGTGACGAAGGTCTCCCCGCTCTTCAAGATCAATCAGGAGGTGCTGGCGGACCTCAACGGACACACGCAGGACAATCTCTCCGGCATGAAGGAGATCCAGGCATTCGGCAAGGAGGGCTCGGAATCCCTCAAATTCAAGGACTACTGCAAGCACTACGCCTATGTGAACATCCGCGCGAATTTCTACGCCGCGATGTATCATCCGTCCGTCGAGTTCATGACCTCCATCGGCACGGTGATCGTCATGGGCGTGGGCGGCGTCCTCGCGATGCGCGGCTCCATGTCGACGGCGGATATCGTCGGCTTCTTCATGTATCTCTCGCTGTTCTACAGCCCCCTCGCGACCGTCGCGCGGCTTGCAGAGGACATCCACATCGCGGAGGCGTGCGGCGAGCGGGTGCTTGAGCTGCTCGACACCGAAAGCGACGTGAAGGAGGACAAGGACGCCGAGACCCTTCCCGTGTGCGAGGGGGACATCGAATTCCGCGACGTGACGTTCGGCTACTCGACCGAGCAGAAGGTGCTGGACGACGTGTCCTTCCGCGCAAAGCCGGGCGAGATGATCGCGCTGGTCGGGGCGACGGGCGTGGGCAAGACGACGATCGTCTCCCTGCTCGAACGCTTCTACGATCCGCAGTTCGGCAAGATCCTCCTCGACGGGCACGATATCCGGCACGCGACGCTCGCCTCGCTCAGATCGAATCTCTCGATCGTTCTGCAGGATGTGTTCCTCTTCAACGGCTCGGTGTATGACAATATCGCCTACGGCGCGGATTCCCCGACGGAGGAAGAGGTCTACGAGGCGGCGCGGATCGCTTGTGCCGACGGCTTCATCCGGGCGATGCCGGAGGGCTACCGGACGATGATCGGCGAACGCGGCGTGCGTCTCTCCGGCGGTCAGAAGCAGCGGCTGGCGATCGCGCGGGCGATTCTGCGCAAGACCCCGGTCCTGATCCTCGACGAAGCGACCTCTGCCGTGGACAACGAGACGGAGGCGCAGATCCAGCGCGCGATCGAGAACCTGCACAGCGGCGCGGACGGACACACGCAGACGCTGATCGTGATCGCGCACCGGCTGACGACGATCATGAAGGCGGACCGGATCCTCGTGATGAAGGACGGGCGGATCGTGGAGCGCGGGACGCACGAAGAGCTCCTCGCCCGCGGCGGGCTGTATCACGATATGTGCAGCGTCAATCAGGCGAAGATCGGGGGATGAACGGAAGGAAAACGCAGCTTCTTTGAAAAGAAGCCGGCCAGAAACTTTACGAAACGGGTGCAGCCTTCTCTTTGCGTGAAGGTCGCGGTTACGCGCGGCTGAATCGTAATGAATATGGTTATCTTTGCAATCACGAACCAAGACCAACTTGCGTCATGACGGAAAAAAAGACATCGAAAAACAGATATTGATGATTTGTATTCTTCGACGTGTACAGATATAACAGGCTCTCATGGATCGGATCATCATGAATACTCAAGGACGCATACAATGAACAGGTATTTTAGGATATTGCTGATTCTATGTCTTATACTTTTTGCATCGTCATGCAATGCCAACAATGTCATGTTAGAAAGTGAAATGAAGAATGAGAATGGGTTATCATCATCCAACCCATCGGAAACCCAAGCCATAACCGAAAGCAATGAGTATTTCACAGATCCTTCCCATCACTCAGAACCTTCTCGAACATTATATTTTGACAGCATAGCGTGTTATCATGAGTTTATGGAATCGGTATACCTTGACAAGAAAGAATTTGAGCTTTACATTAAAAAGAATAATTTTCATATGAACGGAATTCAGACAAAAGAAGATGTAACGAAATGGATTAACGAAATTGAGCTACTGCCTGTTCCTGCTTCGACCTCATATGAATTTGTATCTATGGTCATTGATGTTGATTTCAATACACTGTTCATGAGTTATCAATGCCCAGAAGATGGCGGATGTACCTTTCTGATATATTTTGACAAAAATGACTATCTTGAGTCTTCCACTCAGTACAATGATGCAGATCAGGAAACTCGTAAGATTTCTATGGATGAATATCCCGATATCCAATCTCTCTATGTTATTAACGATGATTCAAGCTTTTTGAAAGCATATTTGGCATCTATAAATGGTTATAATGTTCTTGTGAGAACATATAATATGCCAAAAGAATCGATCCTACCGGTTTTATCTTCCTTCACTTTTGATTATGGTGAATTCTTTGCCAATATGCAGTAACGCCCTCGTGACAGATATTACAGCTCCACTCGCACGATATCGAAAGTGTTATGGACCGGTCATATATCAGAAATAAAGTCCGGCTGAGTTCTTTTGGTCTCAGCCGGAGTTTTTGTTTATCCGTTCTTTTTCAAGAGCTTCTGAATGAAACGATTCACGTCGTCCTCGCACATAAAGGGCGCAAGTTGAGCAATGTGGTCGGGATAACGTTCGGCGAGGTCGGCAACGCGCTCTTGTGTCATAAACGGAAGCAGATTCGTTATCGCGTCGATGCCTTCCGTTTTTGTTTTTTCAAATGCGATTTCGCTGACGTCGTCCTCCGCCATGAACGGGGCCAAGTCGACAAGACGATCAGGATATTCCCCGGCGAGGACACGCAGCGCAGAGTATGAAACAAAAGGGAAAAACGCTGTAACTGCATCGAAGCCCTCTGTTTTCACCTTCTTTAGAACAATATCTCCGACGTCGTCCTCGGCCATGAACGGGACAAAGTCGATGAGACGGTCAGAGTATTCTGCCGCGAGTTCCCTGATAAACCTCTCCGATGCAAACGGCAGGAGGGATCGCACATAGGCAAATCCGTCCTCGTCCGGCTGGCTCCCTTCCTGCATGACTTCCTCCACCTGTTTCGGCGGGAGAATCGGAGCGATTTCTCCGACTTCCTCCGCCGTCACTTCTCTTTCCCGGATGCTCTCGATGAGGTCCCCTTCGATGGCTTTGTGCAAAGCGGTGTTCCGCACGCCGAGCAGCTCGTCCACTGTCACCTCGAAAATCTCCGCGAGCTCCGGGAACTTCGCAATGTCGGGCATCGAATTGCCCGTCTCACCAACATTAGGACACCGATTCTCTTTTCAGTGAAATTCGGTTTTTTCAGGCGATCTTCCCGACAAAGCGGTAGTAAATGTCCACGTCCTGAACCCTCATGCCGATTTCGTCCTTTTCAGCCTCGTGGACTACGATCTTCTCGATCAGGGCATTCAGCAGAGGCGCGTCGAGTTTGTCCGGGTTGGAGAACTGCTTGAGGAGGGCGATCCATTTTTCTGCATCGGCTTCGGTCTGCTTCACTTCAGAGATCTCTGCAGTCAGCTTTTCGATCTTCTCCGTCAGTTC